>JAYSQJ010000115.1:0-3665 GCA_043721635.1 Acidimicrobiales bacterium
TCGACGACCCGACGGTCCTCGCCCTTGGCGTAGGCGGCGAGCGTCGCGGCCATGGCGACACCGAGGTGGCCCGCCAACGTCGCCTCGTCCACCTTGGCGAGGTCGCGCACCCAGCGCAGCCCGAGCTTCTCGAGCTTTCGCGCCGTCGCCGGCCCGACGCCCCACAGGGCCCGCACCGGCAACTCGGCGAGCCACTGCGCCTCGAGTGCCGGGCTGACCCAGACGACCCCCGCGCCGTCGACCAGTCGCCCGTCGTGAACAGTGGGCTTGGACTCCTTGGAGGCCAGCTTCGCGAAGAGCTTGCTCCGGCCGAGCCCGACGCCACACCGCAGTCCCAGCTCTGCGTTGATTCGCCGGCGCAGTCCGGCCGCCGCCTCCAGGGGGCGGACCTTCATTCGTCGCAGGCTGCGTAGGTCGGCGAAGACCTCGTCGAGACCGAGCGACTCGTAGTCCGGCGTCAGGTCGCGCACGATGTCGTGGAACTGGCGCGAGTAGACCTCGTAGCGGTCGAACCGGCCGGGCAGGATGATGAGGTTCGGGCACCGGCGCTTGGCGATGAGGCTCGACATGGCACTGCGCACCCCATAACGGCGGGCCTCGTAACTGGCGCTAGCGATGACGCCGCGCTCCCCACCGCCACCGACGGCCACGGGCTTTCCCCGAAGCGAGGGGTCGTCGAGGATCTCGACCGACGCGAAAAAGGCGTCGAGGTCAACGTGAAGTATTGGCGCCTCGTCGACCGATGGGCCCTCAGAAGGCGAGTTCGACACTGCGGAAGGCCTCGCCGAAGGCGGCCCCGACCGGACGCCCGGCCTGCTCGGCGCGCCCGTAGACGACGTCGCGGATCGCCTCGGCGTCACCGGCCAGCTGGGACGCGTGGGCCAGTACCGCTTTCACCTTGGTGTCGATGGTGCGGGTGACGTCAGCGACGACGTCGGGCTCGTGAGTACCCGAGAGCAGCAGCCGGCCGACCTGGTGGGGCTCGCCCTTCGTCGGGAAGTAGAGGGGCATCGCCGCGGCCGGCGCGACCGCGTCGAGCAGGGCCCAGCCGGTCTCGCGGTGGTCGCGGTGATTCACGTAGACGCCCCCGAAAAACGTCGCGGTCGGGTCGGGGCCCACGACGACCTCGGGGCGGTGGAGTCGGATCAGGCCCACGAGCGTCGAGCGCAGTTCCTCGTCGTTGGCCACGCCCCCATCGGGCCGGTCGAGATTCGTCACCGTCGTAGCGCCTAGGAGGTCGGCCGCGAGCTGCAGCTCCTCCTTGCGCACCTCGCGCAGGGACCCGGCGTTGGCCTGGGGGGCGTGCGAACCCTTCGACCCGTCACAGACCACGACCAGGTGCACCGCACAGCCCTCGCTCGCCCACTGAGCGAGGAGCCCTCCGGCGGCCACGTCGGCGTCGTCGGGGTGGGCGTAGATGGCCATGGCACTCGTGGGCTGCAGGTGCAGGGCGCGCATCAGCCGCGCAGTTTGGGTGCGGTGGTCTTGACCAGCATGCCAATCTCACGGGCGAAGTCGTCGGTGCCCTCGAAACCCTTGTAGACCGAAGCGAATCGTACGTAAGCGACGTCGTCGATGTCACGCAGCGCGTCCAGGGCCGCCACGCCGACCTCCTCGGTCGTCACGTCGCGGCTGAGCAGGCGCATCGACTCGTCGATTGCCACCACGATCGACTCGAGGACTTCCTCGTCGACCGGCCGGTTCTTCGCCGCGGCGCGGACCCCGCTCAAGATCTTGGCCCGGTCGAACGGTTCGCGCTCCCCAGAGCGCTTGACGACGTAGAGGCCGATCTCCTCGAGGCGCTCGAAGGTCGTGAAGCGCTGGTTGCAGGCCGAGCACTCTCGGCGCCGGCGGATCGCGACGCCGTCCTCCGCGAGGCGGGAATCGACGACCCGGTCGTCGTCGGCCGCACAGAAGGGACAACGCATGCCCTCACGATACACCCAAATCTCTTGAAATTTAAGGGATTACGATGTGTTCGCCGGCCACCACGACCGTCGAGTCGATCTGGTGAACGAGGGCCGTTCGCGCCAACGACGGGTCGACGGGATTCATCAACTTCGCGATCGAGTTCACCGTGTCGCCCGGCTGAACGACGTAGGCCATTCCCGACGCGAGGACCGAGCTGTTCGCGAGGTCCGTCGACAGTCCGGCACCGGTGACGCCCCCGAAGGCGTGCCCGGGGAACGCGAGGATCGCAAGTCCGAGCACCAGGCCGAGAACGACGAGCGTGCGCCGTCGGCGCTGCATCATCCGAGCGCGAGCGCCGCGACGTTGCGCGAGGGTCGGACCGGTGCGCAGCGTCGCCGCAACGGTCCCCACCTGAACCAGGCGCAGGTTCGGCTCAGCACCGAGTGCCTCTTCAAACTGGATCACTGCGACTGCGGCCATCTCCGGCCCTCCCGTCTCTCACGAACACCTGTTCGTAATAATACGACGAACAGGTGTTCGATGCAAGAGGAAATTGTACGGACCA
Organism: Acidimicrobiales bacterium; assembly: GCA_043721635.1. Taxonomy (GTDB): domain Bacteria; phylum Actinomycetota; class Acidimicrobiia; order Acidimicrobiales; family RAAP-2; genus RAAP-2. The sequence continues at coordinate 2,477 of JAYSQJ010000115.1, forward strand.
CCTGTGACACGGTTAGCCAGTGTGTCCCACCAGAATTCGTCCCAAGCGACCAAATTCCTTCCAACTACTGCGTTTCGTGGGTTCAATTCGTCGAAGCGCGCCTCCGGCCTGGTCGAGATTGCGCACCAGACGAACTCGGGCAACCCGAACCAGACGAGCGCACTCCTCGGTCAGTGGTCCGTCGGGGTGGTCGTGGGAATCGGTGATCTGTCCATCGGTCACCCATACGACGGGCTCGATCCCGCGACGCCGGGCGAGCGCCCACTCGAGTACCGGCCCATCGACGCCGTTGCCCACGTTGCCCGTGGGAAAACTCGACGCCACCGCCCCCCGGTTCGCCAGGATCCAGACGTTGGGTACCTGACCCCGGTCACCGGGGCGGTGGCTGTAGCCCACGACCAGCGCGTCGGGCGCGGTTCGCAGCAGCGACCTCAACTGCTCCTCCTCGATATCCATTGAACCGGATTGGTCGATGATCACGATGCCGCCGTGGACGCTGACCCGCTGCGCGAAGGCCCTGCGGAGCTCGTCGGTGAGCAGCCGACTGGGATAGCGCATCACCACGCCGGCGGGGTGCGGCCGGGACCTACGAACGCCGGCGCTGCGCGGGCGCGCCGACATGGCAATCGTCTCGTCGAACCTGAGTGGCGCGAAGCGGCCCGACGGAGCTCGGCGACCGCCCGGTTCGAGCGACCGTCGGAACTGACGCAGCTCCTCGGGCGTGCACGGCACTCGCGCCGACATCGCCGAGGTGAGGATCCGCGCCAGGGTCACCGTGGCGTCGAAGTAGCCCGACGGGACCTGCTCACCGTTCAGGCGCGTCGCGCCGAGTGACGTGGTCGTGAACCCAACCATCATCGCGAGCGCACGCTTTCGAACGGCCCGCAGCGCCGCGAGCCACGACGGCCGGACCTTCCGGATGCCCGCCAGGTACTCCTTCTCGGCCCCGGTGCCGAGCACCGCCATCAAGAAGCACAGTGCCTCGGACCAATCGTCGGCCTCGGCCAGACGCATGGCCCCGTTCCTCTCCGAACCGTCGCGCAGCAGCGCGACGTCGAAGCCCAGTCGAGCGACGAGGGTATTGATCCGCAACTCCTCCGCGCACTCGAGCGCTCGCACCGCGACGTCCTCGATCGACGCTTCGGGCAGACCGAGGTGGGGGCTCACCCTCGCGTGCATCAGCTCGTGG
>JAYSQJ010000116.1:0-7473 GCA_043721635.1 Acidimicrobiales bacterium
CTGAAAATTCAAGACGATACCGACACCACGAGACCATTCCGACAGTTCGCATCCACCTCATAATCCCTCGGTCGTGGGTTCGATCCCCACCGGCCCTACGGAGTGATTCACTGGTTGCAATTTGCGAGTGCTGTGACATCAGAGGCTCGAGTGGCGTAAGGGCGGATCACCCAGTTCAGGACACGGTGACTGACACCGGGTACGTCTGCGTTCCCACCGGGATCGAACAGGGGGACTGCGTGGGCGGGCAGCCGGTCGTGTAAGGAACAGGAGCATGAATGACGATCACCGCGCTCGCAGAATACGTACCGGGTGGCAGTGGAGGGCTGAGATAGCGCGCGTCAAATGCCCAAACGTTCGAGATCCCGGCACCGGAGGCAACGAATTGGCAGGGAACACTTACGACCTCTACAGCCTGCCCAGCGATTGTCATTGTTGTAGTCGTGTTACTCGCGTACGCGTCACACGATTGCTCCGTGGCGTCGGCCCAACCTATGTTGAACAGCATGTCCTCGCCGGCTGATACCTGAAAGGTCCCGCCGACAAGGAACGCAACGTCACAAACGTCGGCGTCAGCAGCGCTGGTCGGGCACGCAGGGGGGCGTGGCCAGGTCAGCAAATAGCTCGATCCCGGCACAGTCGTCGTTGTCGTTGTCGTTGTCGTTGTCGTTGTCGTTGTTGTAGTTGTAGTTGTAGTTGTAGTTGTGGTCGGCGGTGTAACTCTTGCAGCCTCGATGACCTTCCAGTGATCAAGAGTGACGGTCTTGCCGTGAATGGTCAGAGTAATAGCGTAGATTTTCGGTCGCGTTGTCGTGTTTACGTTGAAATGGGCCGACCGGATGACTTTACCGTCCCGGGTTTGACACGGAACAGTTGCGTTGAAGCCCGGAATCTTTGGTGTCGACGACCAGTTGCATGTTCTCGCTGTTCTGTCCGTAATCGATGCGGAGAACGACACCCAACCACCCGAAGCGCTGACTCGTATTGTGGTGGCAGCTGCTGAATTGACTGCGAGAGAAGTCAAGCCGAGAGTGACAGCGGCGAAGACTAGTGCTACCCGAGTTTTCATATGGCGTCCTCTTGACGCAAGCTTTCTTCGTACTCCCAATGCCTAGCACTACTGTGAATCCCTTGAAGGATCCTCTGGGGACTCGCACTTCGGACGGATTGACCAAAGATTTCATTCATATGACAATCGACATCTACACCGAGCGGATCACAGCACCGGCCAACCGCACGGCCACGATCGTCTTCTTGAAACCGTCGGCGGATAACTCGGATCTGAGCACTCGAATTCTGTTTGGGTCGGCGCTCTGAGACGAATCTCTCGCTCAGTCTGGTAATCGCCAGTGCCTGGTAGAAGGTTGCAGATGTCGGGCTTCTGTACTGAGCCCCTACTTGGCGTTGTCGCGACGCTATGAATCCCACGTTTCAACCCACATACGAAACCGACACCACCGGACCAATCCGACGTCACCGGACAGTCGATGCAAAGAATCTCGGATGATTCCGACGCCGCCGGACCATTCCGACCGAACGCAGCCACCTCATAATCCCTCGGTCGTGGGTTCGATCCCCACCGGCCCTACTGCGGGGACTTAGCGAAATTGGCTAGGTCCACTTAGCAGTATTCCCAGTTCATTGTCGGCGGAGATCGTTGGACGTGACGTCATCCAAGCAGGTGTGTCGGAGAAGAGGTTGGCTCGGCGGTGGCTGCGACAGCTCTGGCTGCGGGGGCGACGAATAGCACCGCTGCGAACTCGGCAAGTCGTTCATCCGTCCCCTGGTCACCGCATTCAGTGACTCTAAACCCTTGCCGACTCCTGGGGTTCGGCCCCACCCCAGTATCGCCATTCCCATCCGTCTACGTTCTTGGCAAACACTGCAGTCGTCCAGTACGGAACCCATTCATCATTACCATCGCGAGTTACGTGAACTGTCCCCAGTATTTGTGCCCAGGCAACCTGACCTTCGCGCCATACGGTTACTGTTTCTGCTGTCCATGTGAAACCCCAGGATGCAACCGCATTGGCCATACCCTCGACAACTTCAGGGCCATACGCGAGTTCACCCAAGCCAGATCCAGAGACGGTCATGTCTTCGTGAGCCATAAGTTCACCCGGATTGGAGCCAGGCGTCGACATCCGAGCATAGGTTTCATGCACAAGCGCCAGGATATCGGTACGACACAATTCGTCCGCTAGCACGATTTCCCCTTCTAACATGAGCGACATTGAGACGCTGCCACCCTACCTATTTCAGCTAAATAGGACAAGTGACATTGGCCGCATCACCAGTGTCTTGATCAAGCCCACTGTTGTGAGCTTAGACAGACACAGGGCTGTGAAAAATCTCGTCGAAGCATGTGAGGAATTCGAAGGGAGCTCTCGAAAGTTGATGCAAGGCAACGCTTGCGGAATTTCGCTAAGCGCCCACTGCTCAGTGTGTTGCAACGCCTGATGGTTGACATCGGACCATGAGTTGATGCTGGACACAACAACACCTGACGCCTGACACAACAACAGCTGACCCTTGACACCGGCCCGCCGCCGACCTCGACTTGCGTCGTATCGGCGCCGCATTCATGGAGTGGCTACTGAGCCTGGCTCACCGAGGACATATTGAAGCCTTCAATCACGAGCGAGGGCATCGCCGTGCGATTAAAGTACTTGGCGAACTCGCGTGAGGTCGCACGTCCGGTGGGTGTCGAGCCGATAATCCGCGCGATTAGCTCGACGGGACTCTCGTTGAACCGGAAGTTGTTCACCGATCCGGTCACCTCGCCCCCTTCGACCATATAGAGGCCGTCACGCGTGAGACCGGTCAAGAGAAGAGTCTGGGGGTCGACGACGCGCATGTACCAGAGGCTCGTCGCGAGCAGCCCACGCCCGAGAGTTCCGACGAGCTCCTCGGACGATGTCGCGCTCGGCTCGGCGACGGTGAGGCGGAGGTTGTCCACAAAGGGGGTGCAGGCGAGTCCGGTCAATGTCGCCGAGTGACGGGTCTGGACTAGGCCGGTGAGCGTGCCGTCGGTGATCCACGAGGTGGGCGACAGAGCTAGGCCGTTGTCGAAGACCGACGACATCGCGTCAGACTCGTAGGCCAGAACTACCGGGGAGCAGCGCATGCTGGCGTCTAGCGGGTCGTTCGGGTCGCTGGTCATCGAGACGGAAACGTCAGTCAATCGTTCGCCGAGACGGGTGCCTCCACCGGACCCGCGAAACACGGTTCGACCTTCGACGGCGTCGAGCGCTGAAGCGGTGCGGTAGAGGAACGTCATGAAGTCGGCCACTGCGTTGGGTGGCAGGAGGGTGTCGTAGCGTCCGGCGGCGAGGTCGAGCCGGCGTCGCTGCCAGTCGAGCCGCACCGAGAGCTCGTCGACGGCGCCTCGAAGGTCGGGAGCGTGGCCGAGGTCGAGCGACTGAGACCACCAGGCCGAGCGCTCCATGTCGCTCGACTTCGAGTTAAGTTCGATTCGTCCGGTCGGCACCACCGAGCGGGCCCGAAGTCCCCTCGAAGTCCCCACGTGGGTCGTGGCCAGTTCCTGCTCGGCGTAGCCGAACAGCAGCTCGTCGCGCGAGCGCACGGCGTCGATGGCTCCTTCGAGCGGCTCCAACAGCGCTGCGAGGGTAGCGACGTCGAGAGACTCGGTCTCCTCGCCCCAGGTAAGGTCGCACGACCCTTCGACCAGGGCGGTGGCGTCCTCGGCGCGCGGTGCGAGGCGTGCCGCGTGATCGGCGAGGGCGACGAGATCGCCCACCGATTCGGTGGTCACGCCCTCACGTCGAACGGTGGCCGCCGCACCGTCCACCACGGCGATGACCGTGGCGCGCAGTTGCACTGTGAAGCCGTTGGTGGTGAGGGTGTTGTTGGCCCAGCGCAGGTTCGCCGACGAGACCTCCTCGACGAGCACGACGCAGTCACTCGAGGTGCTGGCCGCCAGCGCACGTTCGACCGTCTCGGCCGCTCGGTTCGTCGTCACGCCCGGCCCTCTTGGGTCGCGTTGAGCACGCGCACGGAGCGAAAGAGGGCTGACGGGCAGCCGTGACTGACCGCCGCGATCTGGCCGGGCTGACCCTTGCCGCAGTTCATCGCCCCGCCGAGCACGTAGGTGCCGTGTCCGCCGATTGCCTCCATAGAACCCCAGAAGCCGGTCGTCATCCCCTGATAGACGACGTCCTTCACCTGTCCCGCCAGCTCGCCGTGGCGGATCCGGTAGAAGCGCTGTCCGGTGAACTGGAAGTTGTAGCGCTGCATGTCGATCGACCAGCTCTTGTCACCCAGGATGTACAGCCCGTCCTCCACGCGGGCGATCAACTCGGCGGTCGAGGTGCCGTCCGTCGCCGGCTGCAGCGACACGTTGGCCATGCGCTGGAGCGGAACGTGCGACGAGCTGTCGGCGAAGGCGCAGCCGTTCGAACGACCGAGGCCCTGGCGCTGCGCCATGTCACGGTTGAGCTGGTACCCCACGAGGACTCCGTCCCGGATGAGGTCCCAGGACTGGGCCTCGACGCCCTCGTCGTCAAAGCCAACGGTGGCGAGTCCGTGCTGCGTCACTCGGTCCCCGGTGACGTTCATGCACGTCGACCCGTACTGCAGCCGCCCGAGCAACGGGAACTTGGCGAAGGACGTGCCGGCGTAGGCGGCTTCGAAGCCGAGCACCCGGTCGAGCTCGGTGGCGTGGCCGATGGACTCGTGGATCGTCAGCCAGAGGTTGGAGGGGTCTATGACCAGGTCGGTCGGACCGGCCACCACTGAGGGCGCGCAAAGCTTCTCGGCCAAGAGTCCGGGCAGTCGGCCCAACTCGTCGTTCCAGTCCCAGCCGGTGCCCTCGAGGTACTCCCAGCCGCGACCGACCGGCGGCGCCAGGGTCCGCATGGTTTCGAAGGCGCCACTCGCAGCGTCGATGGAGATCGCGGTGACCTGGGGGTGGACTCGGACGCGCTGTTGGAGCGTCGTGGTGCCCGAGAGGTCGGCGTAGAACTTGTTCTCCAACACCCAAGTCGCCGACGCGTCAGCGTGGCTGACCCCGGACTCGGCCAGAAGGCGGTCGGTCCATCCGGTCAAGAGGGCGACCTTCGTGGCGTCCGGCACGTCGAAGGGGTTCACTTCGTAGTCAGAGATCCACGTACCGGCGTGGACCGGCTCGGGGGCCAGCTCGACGCGTTCGTGGGTGTCCGCCCGAGCCGCCCGCGCGAGGGTCAGGGCGTTCTCGGTCGCGACACGGGCCGCGTCGACGTCCGTCGACGTCGTCGAGGCGAAGCCCCAGGTGCCGTCGACCAGGACGCGCACGGCGAGTCCGCGGCTCGTGACGTCACTGCCTCCTTCAAAATGGCGATCGCGGATTCGGAGCGAGGCGTCGCGCACCTGCTCCAAGCGGCACTCGGCGTGGGTGGCTCCGCCGCGCGACGCGCTCGAGAGGACAGCGTCGGCAACACCGGAGCGGGCGAGCGCGCCGAACTCCTCTTCGATGCCTGAGCCGTCTGGAGTGTCCGTCGCCACGCCTCCCGATCCGAAGGCGACCGGTGAGGTCGCCGAGAGGCTCAGTGTATCCAAGGCGATTGATGTGATGGCGCTGCGAACGTGCTCTCAGCTCTTCGGCTCGATACCACTGTCGACCGCTTGGACGTCGCCTTCGGTGCTTGGTCGGCCTTAACGCCCACGACCCGCGGAGGTCGGTCCGACGTGGACGAGGAGCCAGTCGTTCAGTGGTTTGGAGTTCCGGAGGAACTCCACCACGCGGGTCTTCGCCGCGACGCTGGCTAGCCAGGGCGCCGGATCCCACTGGCGCCACGCGGCGAGGTCCTTCCTGCGAAGCAGATCGACGCGAGGGTGATCCTTCGGAAAGCCGCGAGGAGCGGTCTTTAACTCTTCGCCCGCGTAGATCCCGATGTGTTTGGCCTTCAGCGTCTTTAGCACCGCGACCAACTCCGGGCCGCTGACCTCGTGCGCCACCGCGTCGCGAAACTTGGCCAGCTGATCCGACTCAAGGTGGTGGTAGCCGGATCCCACGGCGAGCCCTTTGGCGGAGAGTTGGACGTAGCCGCCCCGCTTGAGCAGCGCTCCGATTGCCGTCTTGTACGGCGATTTGTCCGCGCTGAACCGGATGTCGCGATTTGGACGGAAGATCTTGCCAAGGCCGAACTCCGGAGCGAGCTCGTCTAACAGCGCGGTCATTGGGGCGAGGACGTTGGCCTCGTAGACGGGCTTGTTCGCGGTCCAGTACGTCTTGGAGTTGTCGCTCTCGAGTCCGCGGTAGAAGGCGAGAGCCTCTTCGGGCCAGCCGCGAAAGGTCACGGACGTGACGATATTCACTTCGCCCGCTGTGCGCAATCCGTGCTGACCAGGTCGGTTGCGGGCACTTCGGACGCGGGCTCGTCTGGACAGCCGCTGCGCGCGGTCGCCACTTCATTGGGCGCGAAGGCACCAAATCGTTTTCGGGGGCGACAACTACGATTGTTTCGAAAGCCATTGAGTGATCTCACGGCGTACTCTCACCGCGTAGGTCTGGCGAAGGATTCTCTCCGCCGCGCTCTCGACGCCACCTCGGCTATGGCACAGGAGCACCAGTTGATGCTCGAGGAGCGACCATGAACATCGTCCGCAATCCCGACGGAAGCCTCGAGGTGCCGATTCCCGAGGTCCGCCATCACGACGGCGACGACGTTTCGGAATCCTCGACCGGCGAGGCAGCGACCCAAGCGAACGCGCCGACCACTCGAGTGCTGCACCCCGGCGAGGGCGGGTACAACGAGGCGCTGGCCGAATGGGACCTCGAGCAGAATCCTGATCGGGCGCCCGCGGTCTCCACGGCGACGGGCCGTGAGGAGGCCATGAAGGTCGTTCACGACGTCGCCGAGTCGCCGGTCCACGAGGTCGCCGAGGCTCTGAGAGCACTGGACGATCCTGAGGCGAGCGGCGAGGCGTTGCGCCACGTGCTCATCGGAGGAGTTCACTCAGTCGAGGCCTTCTCCAATGAGGTCGCCCAGGCCGAGGGCGGCGAGCCGATCCCCAGCCACAAGCTGACCAAGATCATCGGCGAAGTGCTCGCAGAATTGGACAAGTAGGACGCCTCCTCCGTGTGTCGCCCTGGTCCCTGCGCCAGTGTGGGTCGTCCGTTCGCCGTCGGACGTGATACTCGTTTCGCGTCGGACTGGAGGCGGCTCGATGCGTCCCCTCGATGTCGATGGCTAGATCGAGCGGGGTGTCGAACGATCCGTTCAAGCGACGGTGACCGTGGCGAGACACCCAATAAGTGGTCACGATCGACTCAAGTGATTGGATCTTCGTCGCCCGCGGCGTCCCGATCGAACTCGCTCGCGATGGTCACGTTGACCTCGGTCTCGATCGACGCCCCCGCCTCGAGAATCGCCGCGCTCCCGTTCTCGATCGCCTGGGCCAGACTGCCGGGCAAGCTCGTGCACGGCTCGGTGAGCAGGACGTGATGGCCCCGCCATCCTCCGAGCACCCTCC
>JAYSQJ010000117.1:0-1960 GCA_043721635.1 Acidimicrobiales bacterium
CTCGAGTGGACGGTCAACGCGTACACGCTGACGTTCGCGGTGCTGCTACTGTCGGCCGCGGCCTTCGGCGAGCGCTTTGGTCGGCGTCGAATGTTCACCATCGGCATCGCCGTCTTCACGCTCGCCTCGGGCGCCGCGGCGATCGCGCCGAGCATTGGTTACCTCGTTGCGGCGCGCGCCGTGCAAGGCGCGGGAGGAGCCATGATCCTCCCGCTGTCGCTGACGCTCCTTAGTGCGGCGGTCTCGCCGCAGCGTCGCACGGCGGCGCTCGGCGTCTGGGGGGCGATCGGCGGGGCGGCCGTCGCCCTCGGGCCGCTCGTCGGAGGGGCGGTCACGACCGGCTGGTCGTGGCACTACATCTTCTGGCTGAACGTGCCGATCGGCGTCGTACTCGTTCCGCTCGCGATCTGGAAGCTGCGTGAGTCGCGCGGAGCCGCGACCCGCTTGGACTTGACGGGCGCGCTGCTCGTGAGCGCCGGGCTCTTCGGGGTCGTGTTTGGCCTCGTGCGCGGCAACGCCCACGGTTGGACCAGCTCGGGCGTCGTTGGTTCGTTCGCGGTCGGTTCCTTGCTGCTGGCGATATTCTGTTGGTGGGAACTGCGCGTTGACGTGCCGATGCTGAACCTGCGCCTGTTCCAGGGTCGCGCCTTCGCGGCGACGAACGTCACGGCGCTGCTCTTCAGCTTCGGGATGTTTGGCTCGATCTTCCTGCTCAGTCAGTTCCTTCAGACGGTCCAGGGCTACTCGCCCCTCGGCGCCGGTCTTCGGGTGCTGCCCTGGACCGGGGCGCCGATGCTGCTGGCCCCGCTCGTCGGGCTCTTGGCCCAGCGCTGGGGCGGCAAGCCGCTGGTCGTGACGGGGTTATTCCTCCAGGCGATCAGCCTGACGTGGCAGGCGACGATCATTACGCCGACGACGCCCTACCTGGACCTCGTGCCGTCGTTCGTGCTGGCCGGGGTCGGGATGACGCTCTTCTTCGTGCCGCTCGCCTCACTGGTCCTCGAATCGGTCCCCCCGAGCCTCGAAGGCGTCGCCTCGGGAACGAACGCGGCCTTTCGTGAGTTGGGCGGTGTGCTCGGGATCGCCGTACTCGGCGCGGTCTTCTCGTCGAACGGCGGCTACGCCACCGGCCCGAGCTACGTGCACGGCCTCGGCCCCGCGACCTACGTCGGGGCGGCGGTGGTGCTCGTCGGGGCCCTGTGCGCGCTGGCGATTCCGGGACGACGCTTCACGAGGTCGCGGGCGCTCACGGAGATCGCCAGAAGCGTCGACGAGATCGAGCTGGCGACGTGCGGCGTGGCCGCGGCGGTCTAGGACACCGCGCGTCGGACTCTTCTAGGGTCCGGCGACCGTGGTCGTGGTCGACGTGGTCGTGGTCGTGGGAACGACGAGGTACCTCGTCGCGCCGACCCACATGACGGCGCGTCCGAGCGGCGTGGCGACCACGCCCATGGAGGTGCGCAGAGAGCGCGACAGCGCGAGGGCGGCGTTGCCCGCGACGCCCAGGGGGTCGGTGCCGAACTGGCCGAGCACGACGGCGTAGGTCAACACGGTCGCGTGGCCGACCTGGAACTCGATGGCCATCACGTCACAGCCCCCGGCCGGGTCGGTGAAGCCCGACTTCACGCCCACGACGCCGTTCGTGCCGACCAGCGGCGTGTAGGACTGCAGGACCCCGGCGTAGGGCAGGGTCACGCTCGGCAGCGCCACGATGCTGTCCACGATCGGCTCAGCGCTCATCAGGGCCACGGCCATGGTCGCCTGGTCGCTCGCGGTCGACCGGTCACTGGGTGAGATCCCCGTGAGGTCGACGTAGTGGGTGTGGCGCAGACCCAGCAGGTGGGCGTCACGGTTCATGACGCCGACGAAGCTCTTCTGGCTCCATCCGATCATCGATTGGAGTAGCTGGGCGAAGTTCCCCGCGGAGTGCACGAGCAGTCCCCGCAGGAGCGTTCCCTCG
>JAYSQJ010000118.1:0-6391 GCA_043721635.1 Acidimicrobiales bacterium
CTCGGACAAGGGCCCGCAATACACGAGTCTGGAGCTGGCCAACCGTCTCAGTGATTGGGGACTGTCGGCCAGCTTCGGGTCCACCGGTGATGCTTATGACAACGCCGCCATGGAGAGCTTCTGGGCGACCGCCAAGCGTGAGATCGAGTTCCTGCACGGCACGGTTCGCCAGATGACGCGCTCTCAGCTGCGGACCATCATCTTCGAATACGTCGAGGTCTTCTACAACCGCGAGCGACACCAGGCCGTTCTCGGCCACCTGACCCCGGCGGAGTACTACGCCACCGCCCAGGTGGCATGATGACTAATCAGTTCGTGTCCATCAAACCGTGGCAACTCCACAAGCTGAGAACGCGGGTTCGATTCCCGTCGCCCGCTCCACGCCGCGTCTGTTAGCGCTTGCTCGATGCTGAGCCTGTGAAATGGTGTCGAAGGTGTCAACCATGACCAAAATTTAAAGGGAACCCGCCTCTCCGAAAATGGGAATCGAATCAATCGAGCGGCGCAAATTGAAACAGCGTCTTCTGTCGGTGGAAACCCTGCCTCTCGGATGATGGTGGGCAGTACCATCGATCAGTGCAAACCAGTCCATCGCGATTCGCAATTGACTCACTGTCAGCTCGCGAAGCGATTCGCATTGCCTTGGCCGCTCAGTCTTTGCGCGGGCCCCGTCCAAGCGGAGGTCCTGCCGCAATCGTGCGCCGCCTTAGCGGCATCCAGATCGACACGATATCGGTGCTTGCTCGTTCCCACGAACTCGTCGCGTTTGCCCGCTTGGGTGCGATTCCTCGAAAGAGGATTGAAGAGTCCTATTGGTCGGCAGGCAGCGAGACATTCGAGTACTGGTCTCACGCTGCCTGCATCCTTCCTTTGGAGATGTGGCCAGCCTTCGGTGCCAGCCGCCGATCGCGGGCATTGCGGGGATACCGGTGGCTCCAGTTAGAGGACAAGAAGCGAAGTTGCGCCAGCGTTGAGAAGCGCTTGCGCGACGACGGTCCTCTAACAGCACGGGAGTTGGGGGGCGCCAAGAAGGGAGGACTCTGGTGGGACTGGTCTGAGATCAAAATCGCAGCTGAGTGGCTCCTCGATGAGGGAACAGTTGTGTGTCGTCAACGGCGAGGATTTGAGCGCGTCTACGATCTCGCTGAACGAGCGATTCCTTCGCCGATTCTTAATCGCCATTTGGATGATGAAGCCTGCATTCGCGAGCTGATCGAGTCGGCCGGCCGAGCATTGGGTGTTGCAACTTCCGCTGATCTCGCGGCTTATCACGGGCTTGGCAAGACCGCCGTCCGTTCTGTCTTGCCAACAACATCACTACGACCAATCCGTGTCGAGGGATGGATCGAGTCCGCCTTCATGGCGGTAGGCGCCGAGACTGGGCTTCGACCCGGAATCCGTGGCAGAACGGTCCTATTATCGCCATTTGATTCGTTGCTATGGGATCGACCGCGCTTGGAACGACTTTTCCAGGTTTCATATCGCTTGGAGGCATACGTTCCTGCCCCTAAACGCGCAGTCGGATACTTTGCAATGCCCGTCTTATCCGGAGAGCGAATCGTGGGGCTTGTCGACCCTAAGAGGGTCGCCGGCACACTTCACGCTCGCCACGTTGTCGCTTACGACCTCACCGCTGTAAGTCACATCGCCTCGAGTCTGAGGGAGGCGGCGACTTGGGTTGGCTGCGATGATGTCGTCATTGACCGGGTAACACCGACTTCGGCCAAAAAGGTATTGACCGACGCACTGAAACGATGACGTTCAGGGCGTGACAAATTTTAGCTCACGGCGACCACTCGAAAGGCACGGTAGAAATGCCGGGAGCGATGTCACTGAAGTTGCGAATCCACACTCGTAGCATGAGAGTCGTATTGCTTCTTTGCTTCCCGCTTCGATGTCAATCTCAAATGGACCGTGCCGACCAAGGTTTACGCTTTCGTCTTTCCGTGCCACGTAACTTGGATCGTTCGTTAGGTGATGGGCACCGGTTCGTGCAGTTGGTCCCTCAGATGAACCGGACCGGTCGACAGTACGCGCGCCTAGAGCATTGACTCATTCGGAAACCTACGACGCCTAACGGTAACAAGGTGATAGTCGTTGACCTCATCGCGTCTGATGGGCAAATTTAAATTTAGATAACTATCGTCGGAGCGCTATCCGATTCCCGAGGCCCATTCCATCTGACTCGGTCGTGAGTCAGCCGAGTTCGTGGCCAAAGCGGAGTCGGTTTCCACTGGGGTCAGTCAGTGTGAACTCTCGCAGCCCCCATGGTTCGTCGCGAAGGAGACTCACGTCATAACCTAGGCGGATGAATCGTTCATGCCAGTTATCGGAACTCGGGACTGTGATGAAACACCCAGCCCCCGCCGCCGAGGATTCAAGACCTAGATCAAAGACGCTCTCGTCCTCGTAGTGGACGAAGGCAAATTCTCCTGCTTCGAGTTCATCCCGATAGACACGGACATCGAATCCTGCAGCTTCGTAAAACGCCACAGATGTGACCATGTCCAGCACCGGCAAGATTGAGCTCACATCCATCGTCCCAAGATGTGCTTTGAGCCACCCGACGCAGATTGAACAGATCTTCACGTCTTGGTGGCACTGCAATCCGGCGAGGGTGGGACGATCTTCTCCACAGCATGAGCACCTCAGAACGACGAGCCTAACGCTGGTACACGTCCCGTCCTCGGACGCCGGCCCGGAGTCACTTTCCGGTCCCTCTCGCACCGCGTGCCAACTCTCGCCAATTGCCCACTCCCCGGAATGACGAAGAGCCGAATCAATCCCACTATAAGTAGAGACCCCCGACACCATAAACATCGTGACTTTGATCACTGCTCATTCGACCGTCGCTCTACATGCGACAGGTTGCTTTCCGATCATTCATCCGTCTGGCGCATGATTGAACCTTGGACTGCCTTCTCTTCGTATTGCTTTCGTGTGTCTGCACGTTCGCGAATGATGAACTCATCCAAGAAAGCAACGCACTGGTTTGCATATTTCATTTGGAGATTGTGGCTGACCCTTAGCCGGGCGCGTAGGCCAAGGAAGCAGTTCGCAGTGATCAGAGCGCGAAGTTTACGTTCTCCTCTCCGCATTTTTCGATTCCATATGAAGCTGCCCGAGAACGCTGCTGCCCGGCACCGCTGTTGGCGTATCTTGGACTAACCGGGACCGTGATCAGTACGCAGAGAGGATGGCGCGACAGTGACGAGATTCACGGAACTGGTCCGATGTCGCCTTCCACTTCAACTGGCGGCGATGGGAGGGGTAGGTACGACCGAGCTCGCGGCAGCGGTAGTCGATGCCGGAGGCTGCGGGATGGTGCCGGACGGTGTCCCACCGGCGCCGGGAACGTGCGGAGTCAATTTCCTCATGCCGTTCAACCCATCACTCGAACACGTGCGTGACGTCGCAGCGCGGACGGGGTTGGTGGAATTCTTTTACGCGGATCCACGTTGCGACGTCGTCGACGCTGCCCACGCCGTCAATGCACTCGCGGGATGGCAGGTCGGGTCGATGGAAGAAGCCGTCGCGGCAGAGGCTGCCGGGTGCGACTTCGTTGTCGCCCAGGGCAGCGAAGCCGGAGGTCACATTCGAGGTACGCAGTCGCTCGATGAACTTTTGCCCAAGGTTCTGGCCGCGGTGACCGTGCCGGTGGTCGCGGCGGGTGGTGTGGCCACCGCTGAGCGCTTTGCATCCCTCATTCGTGCGGGGGCCGATGCAGTCCGGGTCGGCACTCGATTCGTCGCTTCGCCAGAATCGGCGGCGCACCCGGAATACCTCAGTGATCTGCTCGCTGCAAGTGACGGCGACACTGTACTGACCGAGTGGTTCGGCGATGGCTGGGAGAACGCCCCGCACCGCGTGCTGCTGTCCTCGCTTCACGCTGCTCAGAATTCGGGTTGGCACAGCGTGGCGCCGCCGACCCGGGGCCAGAGTCGAGGCGCCGCCGACATGGCGATGTACGCCGGGATGGGAGTTGGCCACGTTACGACGAGCCAGCCTGCCCGTGACGTGGTCGCCGACCTCGTCCGATTCCTCTAGTCCTCGATTGTCAACCCGGCGGTCAGCCTTGCTGAGTTGTCACGAAGATACGACTGAATATCTACGAAGGGCAACGCCCGTGGCCAAGCACTCTGGCGCAACCGTGATTGCTCCGCCGGCCGCAGAATTGGTCGCGACTCTGACACAAATGGGGTGGATAGCATCCGTGAGACGTGGGGTGCTGGCGCGATGGCCAGATCGGACAATCCATTAGATAATAAAAGAGATGACTTTAACCGAGAGATTTTGGTTCACTCGTCGGACGTGGCCGAGAAGTTGCTCTGCGACGTTCGAATCGTCAGCGAAAGAAATAGGAAAGACTTCGTTCCCATGAACGTGGCGAGAAGCGCGCGCACTCCACAGTCGCCCTTGAGAGTTCACAACGCCGTCCATCAGTGGTCCCTGGTTACTGGGTCACGACGTGGTTGTCGTGTTTCGAATCGTGCGCATGAGCGTCAGTCGACTGGAAGACCATGCCGAGTTCGTTTCTGAGTCTCTGTACGGCTCTACTGGTGTTAACTGAGCTACCGGTCGAATTGTGGCATGCGCAGAAATCACGGTCAGTTCCATCGTGAAGGGTTCGCTCTGGCGAATTATTTGGTGGCGCTTCAGAACCACCTTCGGGCAGCGCCGCGAGGGCTACCTGGCAATCATCGTGATCGTTGCCTTGGTTGGAGGCTTGTCCATGGCCAGCGTGGCGACCGCGAGGCGGACGCAGTCGGCCTTTCCCCGGCTGCTCGCCGCAAGCAAACCGTCCAATCTCGCGGTGGACCTCGGCCCGTTCTCGGCCCAGCACCTAAGGGCCATCAAGCACTTACCGTTGGTTGCTTCTACCAAGTCCTACGTCGCTATCTCGGCCCTCAGGGCACAATCGGATGGCTTTGCCAACCCGAACGATTCCTTCAATCAAAAAGTGGAACTGGTTGGCTCTCTCGACGGCCTTTACTTTAATCAAGACCGCCTAAGCGTTGTGCGGGGGCGACTGCCCAATCTCAAGCGTATTGACGAAGCAATAGTGAGCGATCAGACGGCCCGTGAACTGAATCTCCACGTGAACCAGCAGTTAGTGCTCAACCTTTACTCGGTCGCGCAAGAGTATGACAAGAACTTCAATCCAATCACGCAAGCCCCTCTACGACGTCAGAGCATTCGAATTACAGGGATAGGTGTCTTCACCGACGAAGTTGTCCAGGACGACATCGACCGCATTGACCGCGTCCTCCTCACTCCCGCCTTCACTCGCCAGGCGCTCAATTGTTGCGTGAACTACATGTGGACCGGCCTGAAACTTCGCCACGGCGATTCCGACGTCGCCAAAGTCCAGCGCGAATTCATCAATTTGTTAGGCCCGGGCGCGCCGCAATACTTCCGGGTCGCCTCAGTCGTCGAGGCGCAAGGAGAACGGGCGGTGCGACCCGAATCATTTGCCGCGGCGGTGTTCGGCATCATCGCTGCATTGGCCTTGTTGGTGTTGGCGACGCAAGCGATCTATCGTCAGATCTACAGATATCGAAATGAGCGCTCAATACTGCGGGCGCTCGGGGCCGACCCGATTGTTAGTCTGTTTGACTCTCTCTTCGGAGTACTCATGGCAATCGTCATGGGATCCGTATTGGCGGTGGGGGTAGCAATTGCACTTTCGCCAATCGGCCCCCTGGGACCTATCCATCGCCTCGAAGTGGCTCCCGGTGTTTCGTTCGACTGGACGGTTCTTGGTCTCGGGCTCGCAGCCATGGTTGTGTTCTTAGGGGTGGTGGCCACCGTTATCGCAATTCGACAGTCGCCTCAGAGTCTCTCCGGACGTACCGCGCATCGGATGCGTGCCTCGGGTGTGGTTAGTGCTGCCGTGAGAGGCGGAATGCCAATCTCCGGGGTGGTGGGAATCAGGTTTGCCTTGGAACCGGGTTCGGGACGAAACGCGGTCCCGGCACGGTCGAGCATCGTGAGTACGGCATTGGCGCTCATCATTCTCGCCGGCGCGCTCACTTTCGGCGCCAGTTTGAATTCACTCGTCTCCCATCCCGCTCTCTACGGCTGGAACTGGAACAAGATGCTCGAAGCGGGTGCTGGCTACGGCGAAATCACGACGTCGAGTGCCGGTCCACTCTTGGGTCATGATCGCTCCATTGCTGCCTGGAGCAGCGTCTATTTCAATGGCATGGAGATTGACGGTCACAGCGTGCCGGTAATCGCCATGCAGCCGAACTCTGATCCGGCCCCGCCAGTTCTCAGTGGCCATGGACTCGATTCCAGTGGACAGATCGTCCTCGGCGCCAACACGTTGGCGGCGTTGCACAAGAAGGTGGGTGACCTGGTCCACGTTCGAAGCGGCGGCATCGGTCAG
>JAYSQJ010000119.1:0-9725 GCA_043721635.1 Acidimicrobiales bacterium
AAGCGCTCCCCCCCCACGGCGTAGTACCGAACTAGTTGACCGGGAGGTTCCAGAGCGCCATCCAGCGCGCGAGGTCCTTCTCCATCGAGAGGTCGTCGCCGAGGAAGGAGCGCACGCGCAGCTCGAGCTCGTTATCGCGTGATGAGGCGCCCGTTGGCGCGAACGGGTAGAAGGTTCCCTGCTTCAAGAGATAGACGAGGCGCACCGGTCCCTCACCCGGTGGGGTCTTGGGCACGAAGCCGAAGACCGCGCAGAGCAGTCGGGGCCCGAGCCCGTGCTCGACCATCGAGGTGTTCGCGCTGTGGATCCTCGTCACGAGGTTCTCGAGGTCGGGGTCCTTGATCACCAGCCACTTGAAGCCGAGGTCGTCGGTCGAGATCGTGACCTTCTCCTGGTCAGCCTCGTCGAAGTCCAAGAGCTGCTTGATGTCGTCGTCGGTGGTGATGGTCGTCTCGCCGCTGCCCGACTTGAAGCAGAGTCCCGCCTGGCCCGAGGCGACGAGGTCCAACTGCGTCTCGAGCGTCAGGGCGGCCGACGGGAGGGCGAAGAGGTTGTCGAGCTTCGGGGCCACCTGCTTCGTGCGCCCGAAGATCGTGTCGCGAAGGCCCACTAGCCGTTCAGTTCGCGCTCGAGCTTGTTCAACTGGTCGAGGCGCTTCTCCAACGAGGGGTGCGTCGAGAACAGCGACGCCGCGGTCCCGCTGGCCAACGCCGGCGCGAAGAAGAAGGCGTTCATCGCCTCGGCGTGGCGCAGGTCCGTGCGCGGGATCTTACCCATGTCGCCCGTGATGTGCACCAGCGCGCTCGCCAGCACGCTGGGCTTGCCGATGAGGATGGCCCCGGAGCGGTCGGCGGAGAGCTCGCGAGCGCGCGAGAGCGACATCGTGAGCAGGTAGGCGATGATGTAGATCACGATTGAGATCACCCATGTGGCGAGCTCGAGCAGCGCGGTCTGGCCGCCGTTCTGGTTGCGGTCGCCGCCCGAGAACATCGCCCCCCACATGGCCATGCGCCCTACGAGTCCGGCCAGCATGCCGACGCCCGACGCGATGGTCATCACGGCCACGTCGCGGTGCGCGACGTGGCTGAGCTCGTGGGCGAGCACCGCTTCGAGCTCCTCGTCGCTCAGTCGGGTCATGATGCCGCGCGTGGCGCAGATGACGGCGTGGCTGGGGCTGCGCCCCGTCGCAAAGGCGTTGGGGACGTCGATCTCGGCGACGCCTACGCGGGGCTTCTTCATATCGGCGAGCAGGCAGAGTCGGTCGACGATCTCGTGGAGCTTGGGCTCCTCCTGGGGCGTCACCTCGTGGGCCCGCATCGAGTACATCGCGATCTTGTCCGAGAAGTAGTACTGGGAGAACAGCAACGCTCCGGCGATCACGATGACCAGGACCGTCGAGACGCCGAGGCGCACCATGACGGTCACGATGATTGCGTAGAGCAGGACGAGCGCGAGGCCCGTCACGAACATTCGCGCGTCGAGGCCCCGGTCGGTCTCGATCTTCGTCTTGGCCATTATTGGGCCTCGCCCGACGGCAGCTCGGTCGTGGAGCCGCTCGCCATCTGCGTCTTCATCGCCGCTAACTGGGCGTCGATGTCCGAAGTGCCCTTCGCTTTGTCGAGCTGGGCCTGGATGTCGTCGTTCGTGCTCGTGAGGTCCGTCAGGGCCCCCGAGGCGAGCAACTCGTCGAGGGCGCCACTGCGCGCCTGCATCTCGGCGACCTTGTCCTGGGCGCGCTGCATGGCTGCACCGGCGTCGCCCATCGAGGTCGAGATGCCGCTGACGGCCTCACTGATGTGCGCCGACGCCTCGGCCGCGGTGTAGGTGGCCTTGATGGTCTCCTTCTTCGTGCGGAAGGCCTCGACCTCGACCTGGAGTCGCTGGGCGGTGTCGATCAGCTTCTGCTCCTGCTCGGCGATCGTGGCGTGCTGAACCTCGAGGTCCTTCAGCTGGGCCGAGATCGCCTCGCGACGGGTCAGCGCCTCGCGGGCGAGCGGCTCGTTGCCCTGGGCGAGGGCGGACTTGGCCTGCTCGGCCAACTTGTCGCCCTGGCTCTTCAGCTGCTCGGCCTGGATTTCGACGCGCTTGCGCGCAGTCGCGACGTCGGCGACGGCCCGCTTCACCTTCGTGAGGTTGTCGAGCTGTTGCTCGTAGGAGAGGTCCAGCGTCTGGCGCGGGTCCTCGGCCTTGTTGAGGGCCGCGTTGGTCTTGGCCTGGAAGATCGTGCTGATGCGCTTCATGACACCCATCGGGGGCCTCCTTGGTTACCTGAACACCCTAGGGGCCGAGGGCGACCACGTGAATCCGAAAACCGGCCAATTCGATGTAAGAATTCCCTTAACCCCGAGGCAGCTCGCGGTCCTGCAAGGCGGCCTGGGCCGCGAGGTCGTCGCGGTACTCCTCGAGGGCGCTCGCGATTCCCTCGTCGTGCGTCGCGAGGATGCGCGCGGCGAGCAGTCCGGCGTTGGTGGCGCCGTTGATGGCGACGGTCGCCACGGGCACGCCCCGGGGCATTTGGACCATTGACAAGAGGCTGTCCATCCCGTCGAGGCGCGCCAGTGAAATGGGCACTCCAATGACCGGCAGCGTCGTCGCGGCCGCGAGCACCCCCGCCAGATGGGCCGCGCCGCCGGCGCCGGCGATGATGACCTTCAGCCCTCGCTCCCTCGCGGTCTTGGCGTATTCGAACGTCGCAATGGGTGAGCGATGGGCTGAGAGGACGCGGATCTCACTGGCGACGGCGAAGCGCTCCAGGATCACCGCCGCCTCGCGCATGACCTCGTGGTCCGAGGAGCTCCCCATCAAGATGCCGACGACTGGCTGCATTGTTCCTCCCGATATCGCGAGCATGGTGCACGCTCCCCAATACTTTCACGTGAGCGACGGTACCAAGCACCACGCCCTTGAGCGACCGGCCTGGTCGAAGACCCCGGCCGGTCGCTCACCCACCGGGGTCGCTCGCTATCGCCCGGTAGGTTGGGGATGTCGGACCGGTCTGCGTTGACCCCTTCGACGAAGGGAGCACCATGGACATCGCAATCGGGCTCGGCGTGGACGGACCACTCGACAAGTCGATCGAGGCGGCGACGCAGCTGCGCGAGCGCGGCTTCACCCGCATGTGGTCGTCGCAGATCTACGGCCCCGACACCCTGACCGTGTTCGCCGTCCTCGGGCGCGAATTGCCTGACGTGGACTTCGGCACCGCCGTCATCCCCATCCAGCCTCGCCACCCGTCGATGCTGGCGGCCCAGGCTCGCACGGTCCAAGAAGCCATCGGCGCCAGGCTCTCGCTCGGGATCGGCCTCTCCCACAAGCCCATGGTCGAGCAGGTCTGGGGAATCTCGTTCGACCGTCCCGCAAACTACATGGAGGAGTACCTCGCGGTGTTGGCGCCGATGCTGCGCGGCGAGAGCGTGACCGCGAAGGGCGAGCGGGTGAGCATGGTCGCGACTGGCACGTGGGGACCCAAGCAGGTTCGCAGCCCCAGCCTCCTCGTCGCCGCGCTCGGGCCCAAGATGCTCGAGATGGCCGGCACCATCACCGACGGCACGCTGCTCTGGATGACGGGAGTGAAGACCATCGCGTCGCACGTCGCGCCCACAATCAACGCGGCCGCCCTCGCGGCCGGCAAGGCGCCACCGCGCATTGTCTGCTCGCTGCCGATCTCGGTGACGAGCGACATCGAGGGCACCCGCGCGATGGTCAACGAGACCCTGGCGATCTACGGCACGTTGCCGAGCTACCGCGCGATGCTCGACCGCGAGGGCGCCGACGGGCCGGCCGACGTGGGCCTGTTCGGCTCGCGCCAGCGAGTGCTGGACCAGTTGCACGATCTGGCGCAGGCGGGGGTCACGGAGTTCTCCGCGTCGATGACCGCGAGTGCGAGCGACCGTGACGCCACCTACGACACGTTGATCGAGTTCGCTTCGCTCTAGCTCCGTTCACGCCGGAGCGTGGCTGGTGCCTAGTAGGGGACCCGGGTCCGTTTGAACTCGTTCAGTTCCGGTTCGAGCGCCATCGTTGCGATGAGCGACTCGAGCACCCTGATCGAGTCCTTGGCGTCGTCGCTCGGCTCGGTCATGTAACGCACGAACGTCGCGTCGCCGTTCACGACGAACGTCGGCACTCCGAACGCCTCGTAGTGTTCGAACTGGCGGAAGCTCGCGCCGATGACGTCGAAGGGACGCCGGGTTGCGAGGTCCTCGTTGACCGCGTCCATGTTCACTCCGATCGGGTCGAGCACCGCGGTGATCTCTTCGATGGTGCGGAGCCGTATCCCGAGGCCGTGGCGGGCGCGGAAGAGGGCCTCGTGGGCGTCGACGAAGAGCTCGGACTGGCGGTCGCGCACGGACACGCTGACGGCCAACGCGACGAGCTCGGCGTCGCGCGCCAGGTCGTCCCAGACGTCGGGCGCGGACTCCTCCTTGTAGCCCTGACTCAGGGTCCAGGGCACGAAGTTCACGGTGAAGTCGGCGCCGGCGCGAAGGGCGGTGACGACGTGGAGGTGGATGTTCTTCGCGAAGGGGCAGCGGTAGTCGTAGGAGAGGTCGAAGGATGTCACCCAAACAGCCTAGGGATCAGCGCGAAGGCACCGGCACGCCGCTTGACTTGCACACGGTCTTGAACGAGCAGAACCGACAGGTGTTGACCGAAGGCGTCGCGGGGAACTCGCCGTCGTCGTAGTAGCGGTTGATGCGCCCCCACGCGTGGGCCGCGGCTTGCGAGCGGGCCCGCACCACGACGTCGGTGACGGAGCGCTCGATGACCTCACCCTGGGCGACGTAGAGCAGGCGGATCTTCGTGGGCTGCTCGCCGAGCTCGGCCGCGCAGAGGGCGGCGTACAGTTCGGCGTTGGCGAACGTCTGGGAGTCGTAGTTGCGGTTGGGCAGCCTCCCGGTCTTGTAGTCGACGATGGTGAGGCTCCCGTCGGCCTCGCGGTCGAGCCGGTCGAGGATGCCTAACAGCGGCGTCCCCTCGACCGTCACCCCGAGGCGCAACTCCACGCCCTCGCTGGCGACTTGGTTCGGGTCCTCCATCGCGAAGTATTTGGTGATGATCCCCTCGGTCTCGATGACCAGTTTGGCCAGCATCGCGTCGTCCATCCCGATGTCGACGCGCACGTCCTCGGTCAGGATCGCCTCAGCGGCCGGCGCCACGTACTCGCGGGCTCGCTCGATGGTGCGCGCCCCGGCCTCGAGCAAGAAGAGCTGCTCGAAGACGTAGTGGACGAAGCGCCCCTTCGCCGTGGCGTAGGAGGCCGGCTGGGGGATCCGTTCCACCGACGCGTACTGGTAGCGGCGAGGACAGGCCTGGAAGTCGGCCAGCCTCGACGGTGACAGCGACTTGGGCAGCGGTTGGTCGAATGACATGGTCCCACCGTACGGCACGCTTGTGACGGACCGGTCCCGGCAGTGCCGGCGAGTAGAAATGGAGGGTGAAGCAGAGTCCCCTGGTGAGCCGACACGGCAACATGGTGCGCTCGACCCGATGGAATGGAGTCAAGTCGGGTGACGTCGTGGTCGTCGACGGCGTGAAGGAGCGGCGCCAGCACTGGGTGTTCGTCGCGCACGTCGTCAACGAAGCCACCGACGCGGAGTGGGTCGAGGTGCGTGGGGGACGCGTCGGCGAGGCCAAGGGTCGGTCCTTCCGGCCCGAGTTGATTTACCCCAGTGGTGCCAAGAAGGGGTCGCGCCTCGTGGGACTGTCGCTCGCCCAGGCGCCCCAACTTCCCATCCCTTGAGAGCGCGCCGTTCCAACTGACTACCGTCTCGAAGTGATCCGAGGACGGGCTGTTGGGGAGTGCCGCGACGGGACGTCGCCGGTCCCTGGAGCGCCAAACAGAATGTGTCATTCGGCCCTATCGAAAGTCCCAAATGGGTCTCATACTGAAGTTGGGGTCGTAGTGAAGGCCCCAGTAACAAGGAGGTGTCGTCATGGCACTAAAGGTATTTGAACCACTGGAAATGGATTTTGCAGACCGATGGCGCCGCTGGTTGGACCTCGACAGTGAGGCTGACCGCTGGTTGCGTATCGAGGAGTTGCACGAGGACGGCATGATGGTCGTGCGCGCGGAGTTGCCGGGAATCGATCCCGACAAGGACGTCGAGATCACGGTGAGCGAGGGCGTGCTCCACATCTCGGCGAAGCGCGAGGAGCTCACGGAGCACAAGGACAAGGGGAGTTACCGATCCGAGTTCCGCTACGGGATGTTCTCACGGGATTTCGTCCTGCCAACCGGCGTGGACTTCCACACGGTCAAGGCGACCTACACCGACGGCATCCTTGAGGTCCGGATGCCGCGCACGTCGAGCGCGACCACGATGACCAAGGTGCCGATCAGCCGCTCGTGAACCAACGCTCAATCTGACTCGAAAGGAGTCAGCGCGGTAAAGAATCGTCGGACTCTGGGCCAGCGCACCGACCAGAAATGGCCAAGCCCTCCCAAGCCAAGGTGCCAGACATCAAGGTCCGGTCGAACGCCACGTGGCAGGTGATTCCACCACGGACGTGATAGCGGTTTCGCCGACGGCCCTCTAACGGGCGGTCGGCGAAACTCGTTTCGAGGGCGCTGCGGCGCGGCGGCCTGGGCCGATCGACCGTCTAAGCGACCGCGGCCAGGTGGTGCTGGACGATGCTGACGCGGGCCCGTCCGGCCGTGATCGCGCGAAGGTCCAGCCCGTAGCGGTTGAGCCCGGCCTCGGGAACGTAGGCGACCAGGGTCACGTTCGCCGCCTCGCTCTGGTCGGTCCTCACGACGCGGCCCCGCCGGGGCTTGAGGTCGTTCAGCACCTCGCCAAGGTATTGCGTCGGAAAGGTGGCCGTGACCTCCATCACGCGCTCCAGAACGTTCGTGCCGGCCGATTCGAGGGCCGCCTTCAGTCCAATCGAGCCGGCGGTGTCGAAGGCCGCCTCGGAGGAGTCCACGCTGTGGAACTTGCCGTCGAGCAGGGTAACCCGCAGGCCGACGACTTGGTGCCCCTTCGGTCCTCCGTGGTTCATGGCCTTCTCAATGCCGTGGCGCACCGCACTGATGAATTGGCGCGGCACCGCGCCACCGACGACGGCGTCGACGAACTCGAAAGCAGCGTCGGGCTCGATCGGCTCGACCTTCAGGTTGACCACCGCGAATTGACCGTGGCCGCCGGTCTGCTTCTTTAGGCGGCCCTCGCACTCGCGGGGCGCGACGATCGTCTCGAAGAGTTGCACGTCCGGCGTCGCCGTCGCCACGTCGACGTTGAAGCGCCGGCGCAGTCGCTCCAGGGTTACCTGCAGGTGGGTGTCGCCCATGACGTCGACGACGAGCTTGCGCGAGACCGGGTCGTGGCGGATTCGCAGTGACGGATCCTCTTCGGACAGTCGATGTAGGGCCGTGGCGATCTTGTCGTCGTCATCGCGCGACGAACTGGCGAGGGCCACCGACATCGCGGGCGTCGCCGTCGGCGCCGGCACGGGGGAGATGTTGAGGCCCTTCTTCGCGAGAATGTCGCCAGCGACCACGTCGTTCAACTTACCGACGGCCACGACGTCGC
Organism: Acidimicrobiales bacterium; assembly: GCA_043721635.1. Taxonomy (GTDB): domain Bacteria; phylum Actinomycetota; class Acidimicrobiia; order Acidimicrobiales; family RAAP-2; genus RAAP-2. The sequence continues at coordinate 7,530 of JAYSQJ010000119.1, forward strand.
CGGTGACCGCCCGGTCCACGGGGACGAGTTTGGACCCGAAGAGGTGATGGAGTCCGTGGAGGCGCTCCTCGGACCTGGTCCTCGTGTTCGTGAGGACGATGTCGTTCGTGATGGTGCCCGAGATGACCTCCATGACCACGATGCGACCGACGTAGGGGTCGACGATGACCTTGAAGGCTCGCATGATGGGATCGCCGTGGGGGTCGCGTTCGAGGAGGATCTGGTTGCCGCCCGCCAACGCTGGGATGGGGCGGCTGATGGCGATCTCGTCGAGCAATGTCGCGAGCCGGTCGACGCCGAGTCCCCGGGTGGCCGATCCGCAGGTCACCGGCACGATCCGCCCCTCGATCATCAGCTCGCTGAGCGCCGGCTCGAGCTCTTCCATCGTCGGGATGTCGCCCTCCAGATAACGCTCGGTGAGCGTGTCATCGGCGACGACGATCGCTTCGAGGAGACTCGAGCGCACTCGAGCCTCGAGGTCGGCGAGCTCGGTCGGCACCGGCCCCCGGCGCGGCCCACGCGCGTCGTAGGTGATCGCCACGTCGGCGAGCAGGTCGACGACGCCCTGGAATTTGGCGCCCTCACCGATTGGTAACTCGAGAGGTGCCAGTGTCGGTCCGACCAGCAGTTCGAGCCCTCGGAGGGTCAACTCGAAGTTCGCCCGTTCGGCGTCGAGGGCGTTGACGAAGATCACCACCGGGACTCCAGCCTCTTGGGCGAGGTTCCAGGTCGAGACGAAGTCGGCCTGGACGCCGTCAACCGCGCTGACGACGAGTACCGCGACGTCGGCGACGTCGAGGGCCCGCTCGACCTCGCCGGAGAAGTCGATCAGTCCGGGCGTGTCGAGCAGCGTCAGCTGGTCCTCGCCGACCCACACGGGGGCCATGGCGATGCCGAGGGACATTTGGTGTCGTCGCTCCTCGGGATCGTTGCCGCAGAGCGCGGTCCCCGCGTCGACGCGGCCGGGCCGTTCCAGTCCACCGGTGGCGACGACGAGTGCTTCCAGAAGTGACGTCTTGCCTGCGCCGTTTCGACCGATGAGAGCGACGGTTCTCGCTCTGGGGTGGCTGGGGGCGATGACCATTGGCACCTCGATTCGTACGTGTTGGCCCTAACGTAGTCCTCTGCGCGCACTGCACGTACTGGATGCTCTCCGTCGACTCGACGGGCGGCGTCGCGGGTCCCAGTGCCGACCGGTGACCTCCACGAAGGACCGAGAGTTACCCGACGACGGTCGCTCGGGCGACCAGTCGGTCAATCCGCACCCGCTCGACGTCGGTGGTGTGGACGTCGAGCTTGCGGTCCACGCCCACGCGGGCCAACCACGCCCGGGCCTCGTCCACGTCGCTCGCCCCGAGGTAGGCCCGGATCAGTTGATGGCGACCGACCACGCCGGTCAGGCGGCCAATCAGTGAGCCCGGGATGGTCGAGGTCGCCATGATGATCCAGGACTGGGCCACGTCCGCGCCGCACGGCCCAGCCGAGGCGCTCGCGAAGTCAATCACCACCGGCCCGGCACTGGTCAGCATCACATTGTCCGGGTGGAAATCGAGGTGCAGGACGCTCTCTCGCTCGCCGAACCGGGTCGGCATAGAGGCAAGTGGAGCAATAGCGTGCAATCGGCGCTGCAACGTCGCGAGCAGGCTCGCCAACTCCCCGATCCGCCACGGCTGACGGCCGAGAGTGTGCAGCATCGTTGCGCCGTCCAGGCGGGCCATGACGATGTCGGGCCCCGAGACGTCATAGACCTCGGGGACCGGATAGCCGAGGGACGACAGATACTGCATGACGGCGGCTTCGGACGCGGCGTCGTGACCGTCGCGGTAGCGGCGAAGCACGCGGTCGTGGGCGAGGAGGAATACGTCGGCCGATCGACCGCGACCAATGCGCACGCCGGGGTCAGATGACATAGGCGCAAGTTACCAATCAATCGGCCCCCGGTCCTCTCCCGCATTGGAAAGGCGTATCTTCGTCGGGAGCGGCAGGCCGTCGCGCGTCACGGGGCGTCCAACGCCGACCGCGCGTCAGACAAGAGACCCGAGTGGCGAGTAATCGTGAGTTGTCCGGAGTGTTGCTGGCAATCCAGACGCCGTTCGACGTCGGTGGTCGAATCGACGAAGCAGCGTTCACCGTCGAGCTCGAGTGGATCCTCGACCAGGGGGTGAGTGGTCTTACGACGGGCTTGGTCTCCGAGGT
>JAYSQJ010000120.1:0-9527 GCA_043721635.1 Acidimicrobiales bacterium
CGCACCGAGCCCGGGATGGGCGACCTCGTGCTCGTCGGCCCGCCCGGCTGGGGAGGGGTGTCGACCGGCGACGCGGTCGTGCTGGGGCTGGTCCCGCGGGCGATCCTAAAGGGCCTCTACCGCGACGCAGCCGTCTTCGCCTACGTGCCGCGGGCCGAGGGGTGGGGACTGCCGCCGGTCGAGGCGCTGCACGCCGGCACTCGGGTCGTGGCCAGCTTCACGACGCCGAGTGTGCAGTCCAACGCCGAGGTCGTGCGCGTCGACCCGCTCGACGCGGCGTCGATCGCCGACGGCCTCGTCGGGGCAATGGCGTTGGGGGACGATGCCGTCGCCGCCGCGCGGCGTCGCCACTCCGTCGCCGACCTGACGTGGCGCAACGTGGCCCTCGACCACCTGGCGGCCTGGGCGTGAGGGTCGCCCTGGATGTCTCGGCGGTGCCCGACCGGCTGGCCGGAGCGGGGCGCTACGTCGCCGAGCTGGCCCGACGTCTGCCGGCTTCGGGCGTCGAGACGACGCTGGTGAGTCGACGGGGCGACGCCACGAGGTGGCGCGCGTGGTCGCCGAGCGCTGGATTGTCGCCCATCGTGCCTGACCGCCGCGCCCCACGCCTGGTCTATGAGGCGTGGCGCCTCGGCCACAGCGAGGCGGCGCGCCACGCGAACGTGTGGCATGCTCCGCACTACACGATGCCCCGTCGTGGACCGACGCCAACGGTGGTGACCATTCATGACCTCACGTTCTTTACGAATCCCGAGTGGCACGAACGCTCCAAGGTCGCCTTCTTTCGCCGTTCAATCCGGTACTCGGCCGCCCACGCCGACGTGCTGATCAGCGTGAGCGACTTCACGGCGCGCCAGATCGACGAGTTCCTCCCAGGTCACGCGCCGGTGGTCGTCGCGCCGCACGGCGTCGACCTCGAGCGGTTCTCCGTCGATCCCTCGCTCGACCGGGAGCTCTTTGGTCGCCACGGATTGGCGCTCGACGTACCCTACGTACTCTTCGTCGGCACCCTAGAGCCACGCAAGGGACTCGACGTCCTGCTCGAGGCGTTCTCCGAGCTCGCCGCCGACGCTTCGCTCGAGCTCTGGCTGGCCGGCCAGACCGGATGGGGACTGCAGGGGTTCGACGAGGCGGTCGCGCTCCATCCAGCGGCCTCGCGGATCCGGCGACTGGGCTTCGTCGACGACGAGGTGCTGCCGGCACTGTTGCGCCAGGCTCGAGTCGTGGCCTACCCGTCGCGCGGCGAGGGCTTCGGCCTGCCCGTTCTCGAGGCGATGGCCTGTGGCGCCTCGGTCGTCACGACGAGCAACTCGGTGATGGCCGAGGTGTCCGGTGGGAACGCGCTCCTCGCGCCGGCCGGCGACGCGGCGATGCTCGCTGGCGCGATCGCGTACTCCCTCTCCATGACCGACGACGTTCGACGCGAAGGTGGTGGCTTCGCCCGCCGACGGGCCGAGCACTTCACCTGGGAGGCCTCGTTGGCCCGGCACCTCTCGGCCTACGACCTCGCGCTGGCGAGCGCGTCGTGAGGGCCCTCATCACCGGGGCGAACGGCTTCGTCGGACGCCATCTCACGACGCACCTTCGCGAGAGCGGCGACCAGGTCGTCGGGGTCGACCGCGAGTGCGACGTCACCGACGCGACGAGCGTGCGCGCGGCCATCGAGGGTGCGCGGCCCGAGGTGATCTACCACCTCGCGGCGCTGACCCACGTGGGCGAGTCGTGGGACAATCCCGTCGGCTTCACCCGGGTGAACGTGCTGGGCACCAAGAACGTCCTCGACGCCGCCTTCGCGGTCGTCCCCGAGGCGACCGTCGTGCTCGTGAGCTCGGCCGACGTCTACGGCGTCGTGGGCGAGGCGGACCTGCCGCTGGTCGAGACCTTCCGCGTGGCGCCGGCCAACCCCTACTCATCGAGCAAGGTCGAGGCCGAGCGCGTGGCCCACGAGGCCTTCCGTGCGCGTGACCAGCGGATCATCGTCACGCGGCCCTTCAATCACGTTGGCCCCGGCCAGTCCGTCCAGTTCGTCGTGCCGGCCCTGGTGAGTCGCCTCATGGACGCCCTCGACGAGGGACGCGAAGAGATACCGGTGGGGGATCTCACGACCCGACGAGACTTCAGCGACGTGCGCGACGTCGTTCGGGCCTACCGACTGCTCGACGAGTACGGCGTCGCGGGCGAGGTCTACAACATCGCCTCGGGCCGCGACGTCGGCCTCGCGGACATCGCGAGCCAGCTCATCGCGCAACTGGCCCCCGGAGTGCGACTCGTCACCGACGAGAGCCTGCTGCGTCCGGTCGAGCTACCGGTGATGCGCGGCAGTTTCGAGAAACTCCACGAGGTTTCGGGCTGGGAGCCGACGATTCCGTTGTCGACGTCACTGCGTGACGTCATCGACGAGCTGCGCGTACGTCGTGTGGCTCGCTAACGAGCGGTGACGGTGCAGTTCCGTGGCCCGAAACACTCGAGTAGGTGCGCTCACGCCAACTAGCCTTGAAGGACTGATGGAATCTCGTGCTCCGGCCGTCGTTGCCGTCGTCGTTACCACCGGTTCCGGGCCGGGTCTGGAAGCCGCAGTGGCTTCCCTGGCGGCCCAGGACTACGAGGAACTAAGCCTGCTCGTCGTCGCGAACGGGGAGGCCGAACACGTCCCGGCAAGGGTGGCCGCGGTCGCCCCGAACGCCTTCGTGCGACTCCTCGAGGAGAACCGCGGCTTCCCCGCGGCCTGCAACGAGGCCTCGCTGATGGTCGAGGGCTCGGCCTTCTTCCTCTTCTGTCACGACGACGTCCGCCTCGAGCCCGACGTCGTCCATCTCTTGGTCGAGACTGCCTTCCGCGCCAACGCCGGCATCGTGACGCCCAAGTTCGTCTCCTACGACGACCCCTTGATACTGCTGCACGTCGGTCAGACGTGCGACCGCTTCGGCGTGGTGCACGAGCGCGTGCAGCTGGGCGAGATCGACCACGGCCAGCAGGACCTCGAACGCGACGTCTTCGTGGCGCCCGGCGGGGCGACCCTCGTGCGCTCCGACCTCTTCGCCACCCTGCGTGGCTTCGACCCGCTCATCCCGATGCTCGGCGAGGACCTCGACCTCTGCTGGCGGGCTCAGATCGCCGGGGCGCGCATCGTCGTCGCCCCGCTCGCCAAGGTGGCCCATCGCGAGACGACGGCGAGCGGCGAGCGGCCGGTCACGGCGATCGGTACGCGCCACGCGAGCCTGCAGGACCTCCAGCGCCGCCACCAGCTGCTCGTCGTGGCGACCGGATGGGGGCGGCGCCACACGATCGTGACGCTGTCGCTGCTCGTCGTCATGGACACGATGGAGCTGTTCTTGGCCCTGCTCGGCCGCGACCACGACCGCTCCGGGGCGATTCTGGGTTCGTGGCGCTGGCTCTTTAACAACCGCAAGCGCATCCGCGAGCGCCGTCGCCAGCGCCACCAGATCCAGGTCCTGAGCGACGCCGAGTTGCAGCGCTTGCAGGTCGGCGGCGCCAGCCGCCTGAAGCGGTTCTTCCTGACGCTGCTGCGTGAGGGGCTCGACCGCGCGCGCGGGATCCTGCCGCCGGTCGCGGTGCGCGAGGAGACCTCCGACATCGACGCCGACGCCGTCGGCTTCGCCGCGGCCTTCTCCGAGGAGGAGGAATTCGACGAGATCCCCGAGAGTCCGCTGCTGGAGTTGCGTCGTCGCCCCTCGCGTTTCCTCACGTCGTTCCGGTCCCAGGCCGGTGCCGTGCTGCTCGTGCTCGCGCTCTGGTTCATCGGCTCACGCAACCTCGTCGTGACGCACCTGCCGCTCGTCGGACGCCTGGCTCCGCTCGACTCGTGGTGGTCGACGTGGCGTCACTTCTTCGCTTCGTGGTCACCCAACGGCGTAGGAACCGGCACGCCCGGCATGCCCGGCTACGGCGTACTCGGGTTCGCCGGCACCTTCGTCCTTGGCCGGATGGGGATACTCGCCCGGGTGGCGCTGATCATGGCGGTCCCGCTGGGCGCCTTCGGCGTCGGCCGGATGCTGCGTTCGCGGGTGTCCAACCGGGCGCGGATCGTCGCCTCGATCGCCTACCTGACGCTGCCGATCGGGCTCAACATGATCGGCCAGGGCCGGATCGACGTCCTCGTCGTGGTCGGGGGATTGCCGTTCGTCGTGCGCCGGGTGTTCGAACTGATGGACGTGCCCGGATTCCGACTCCGTCCCTACACCGCACCGGTCCAGTTCGGACACCAGGGATGGCGAACAAGCGAGGCCGGCCAGCGGATGGTCCTCGTCATGCTCGTGGCGCTGATTACCGCCATGGCCCCGGCGACGCTCGTGGCCGTCGGCCTCGTCGTGGTGGGCGTCGCGCTGTCGCGGCTCTTCGAGCCCGATGGCGACATCGACTTCACTCGTCCGTGGCGCTTCCTCGGATCGCTGCTCTTCAACGTCGCGATCCTGCTCTTGCCCATGAGCCTCGACGTGCTCTTCGCGGGGCGCCGCGCGCCCGGAGTGTTCGGTCTAGCCCGCGGGCCCTGGTCGGCGCCCTCCTTCCTCGAGATCCTTCGCGGCGCCGACGGCGGATTCGGTGCCACCTGGCTCGGGTGGCTGCTACCGATCGCCGCGCTGCTGGCGCTAATGCTCTGCAAGGGGGAGCGCCGGGGCATCGCGACCAAGACGGCCACGATTGGTGTGCTGACGATTGTCCTCTCGACGCTCGACGCGCGCCACTGGATGGGGTCGTTCGCGCCCGACCTCGACGTGCTGCTCGCGCTCTACATGGTGATGATCGCGCTACTGATCGGGCTCGGCATCAGTGCTCTCGAGAACGACCTGCGCCAGGCCGGGTTTGGATGGCGCCAGGCCTTCGCCGCTCTCTCGGTCGTTGCGTTGCTCGCGTCGAGCGTCCCGTTCCTCGCGAACTTCGCGAGCGGTCGGTTCGACCTGCCCACGACGAGCGTGGCCGAGTCGCTGAGCGCCCTCGCGCCGACGCCCTCGGGAGGCTTTCGCGTGCTCTGGCTCGGGGACCCCTCGGTGGTGCCGATCGCGGGCTGGTCGGTCGCGCCGGGCCTCGAGGCGGCGACCTCCATGAACGGCCTTCCCGGGGGCGACACCCTGTTCACCCCTCCCAACTCGGGCACCAGTGACGTACTGCTCGGCGCCGTGCAAATGGCCCTCGAGGGCCGCACCGTTCGCCTGGGCCAACTACTCGCGCCGGCGGGGATATCGACCATCGTCGTGATGAACGCCTCAGCGCCCGAGCTCGAGGGTGTGCAGTCCGTGCCGTTGCGCCCGGTTGCGAACGTCCTGTTGACGGCCCTCGGCCGCCAGAACGACCTGTCGCTGGTGCTGCAGACCCGCTCCGCCGAGGTCTTCTCCAACTCCCTCTTCCACGGGATTGTGGCGAGCAGCCCGATAGGCTCGTCGACGCTGTCGCCAGTCTTCACGAGCTCCTCCTTGAGCGGACCGGTGGCGCCCGGAGCGACGGTCGTGGCCGGACTGGCGCCGGCGAGCGCCTTCGCGCTCGACGTCGGCGGCCAGGCGACCGCGCGCACGACGCGGTCGACGTGGACGCCGTTTTTCCAGGTGCCGACGTCCCCGAGCGCGCTGACCGGGCGGATCGTGCTGCACCAACTGCCCTTCGACGGACTGCTTGCGGCCTTCACCCTCCTCTTGTGGCTGGTGATGTGGCTGGGCTTCGGTTGGGTCCACCGTCTCGAGTGGATCTTCACCGCACGGCGCCGCCCCGCCCCTCGCCACGCCAAGGTCGCCCATGAGTAGCGCGCGCACGGCGTGGCTGGTGGTGCTCGGCGCCGCACTGGTCGGGGTCGGCCTCCTCAGCTCGACCACGTCCACGATCAACCCCTCGACGCTGCCGAGTGGCTTCTCGACGGTCGGCCCGGTCGAGTCGGCCGCCCTCTACTGCACGGGTCTCACGAGCGCGAAGGGCGGGGCCCGGGGCCGCGTGATCTTGCTCAATACGACCGACTCGTCGAGAAGTCTCACGGTGAACGTGGTCTCGGACACCGGTAAGTCCTACTCGACCACCATGAAGATCGCCCCGATGGCCAGCCAGTCCATCGATCCCAGCGCCGTCCTCTCGGGCAACGACTTCGCGGTGGCGGCCCAGGTCAGCGGCGGAGGCGTCGTCGGCGAGGAGGTCACCCGTTCCACGACGGGCCTGGCGCCGTGCGTCTCGACCGGCGTGGCCGACTGGTACGCGGCGGGCTTCGACACCAAGGTCGGCTCGAGCGCCAACCTCAGCATCTACAACCCGACGGCGACGCCGGCGGTACTGAATGTGTCGACGTACTCGAAGTCGGGCTTCGTCGCCCCGGCGACCTTCCAGGGCATCTCGGTCGGCGCCCACGTCCAGTTCGAGTTGAACCTCGGGAACCAGATCGTGAACACCGCCAACGTCGGCGTGAGGGTGCGCGTCGTGCGCGGCACCCTCGACATTGTCGGGGTGCAGCAGTCGGGCTCGACCACGTCGTTCAACGCCGGACTGGCCGGACCTTCGACGACGGCCCAGTTCCCCCGGGTGACGACCGCGCGCGACACGACGGTCCAGGTCCGCCTCGCCAACCCCGGCGACAAGACCGCGCTAGTAACGCTCGACGTCGCCCTGCCCCCGTACCACGTGGCGCCGCTGAAGTTGACGGTCCCCGCCTACGCGAGCGGGTTCGTCTCGATCACGCCGAACCCGGCGATCCCCGCCGCCGGCTACGCCACGGTGCAACTGACCTCGACCGTTCCGGTCATCGCCGCACTGGCCGCCGGCCGCCTCTCGGACGTGGCGATCACGTCACCGGGCACGCCCGGTTTGCAGTTCCTACTCAGCAGCGTGCTCGGAGCGCGGTTCAACGCCGCGACGGTCACTAACACGTCGGCGCGCTCGATCACGCTGCACTTTTACGACCTCCAGAGCAGGGCGACGTCCAGCACGGAGCTGGCCGGCGCCACCACCGAGGACCTCTCCTCGGTCTACCGCGCGGCGGTGTCGGGAAGGAACGTGCTCGTCACGTCGTCGCGCCCCGTGTTGTTGGTCACGCTCACCCTGCCGTCCAAGCCGGTCGGCGTGATCGTCGTGGCGCCCCTAGACGGCCGGTAGGGTCGGCGGCTGCCAGCCCGGCGCCGACGCGAGGGGGGCCACCGGCACGGACTTGCGGGACGCCGCCGCCGCACCGACGCCGGTCAGCGAGCTGACGGTCTTGGTGCCCACGGGGTGGACGGCCTCGCCGTGGGCCTCGTCGATCAGTTGCGCGGCGGTCTCGCCGTCGAGGGTCTCGTGCTCGAGCAGCGCGCGCGTGAGGGCCTCGAGGCCCCGACGGTGCAGGGTCAAGACCTCGATCGCGCGCGACTCCTGCTCTCGCAAGATGCGCTCCACCTCGTCGTCGATGACCTGGGAGGTGTGGTCGGAGTAGTCGCGGGTGTGCATTAGGTCCTCGCCGAGGAACACTTGGTTGTTCGAACCCCAGGCCATTGGGCCGATCTCCTTGGACATGCCCCACTCGCGCACCATGCGCACCGCGAGCTCGGTGTTGCGCTGGAGGTCGTCGGCCGCCCCGGTCGAGAGGTCGCCGTAGATGAGCAGCTCGGCGACCCGTCCGCCCATGCGCATGCAGAGCGAGTCCTCGAGGTGCTGGCGCGACATGATGTGGCGGTCTTCCTCGGGCAGGGTCATCGTGACGCCCAGCGCCATGCCGCGCGGGATGATTGTGATCTTGTGCAGGGGGTCGGTCTTGTCGAGGACGTAGGCCAGCAGCGCGTGTCCGCTCTCGTGAAAGGCGATGCGCTCTCGCTCGTCGTCCATGAGGACCATCGTGTCGCGCAGCTGGCCCATCATGACGCGGTCGCGGGCCGACTCGAAGTCCTCCATGCCGATCGTCTCGGAGTGGCGCCGCACCGCGTGCAGGGCCGACTCGTTCACCAGGTTCGCCAGGTCGGCGCCGCTCATCCCGGGCGTGCCCCGGGCGACCATCTCGAGGCTCACCGAGGGATCGAGGGGTTTGTTCTTCGAGTGCACCTGAAGGATCGGGAGCCGTTCGTCAAGGTCGGGCAGGGGCACCACGATCTGGCGATCGAAACGTCCAGGGCGAAGTAGCGCCGGGTCGAGCACGTCGGGCCGGTTGGTGGCGGCGATGACCACGACGCCCTCGGTCGGGTCGAATCCGTCCATCTCGTTCAGCATCTGGTTGAGGGTCTGCTCACGCTCGTCGTGGCCGCCACCGACGCCGGCGCCGCGCTTGCGCCCGATCGAGTCGATCTCGTCGATGAAGACGATGGCCGGTGCCTGCTTGCGCGCCATGGCGAAGAGGTCGCGAACACGACTGGCCCCGACGCCGACGAACATCTCCATGAAGTCCGATCCCGACACGGAGAAGAAGGGCACGCCGGCCTCGCCAGCGACCGCCCGCGCGAGCATGGTCTTGCCCGTGCCCGGAGGACCGACGAGCAGGATCCCCTTGGGGATGAGTGCCCCGATCTCCTTGTAGCGCGCGGGGGTCTTCAAGAACTCGACGACCTCGCTGATCTCCTGCTTGACGCCGAAGTAGCCCGCGACGTCGGCGAAGGTCGTCTTCGGACGGTCCTCGTTGAACTGCTTGGCCTTGGAGCGTCCGATCGACATCATGCCGTTCATCTGGCCACGGGCCTGACGGCTCGCGAACATCATGAAGCCGACGAAGATAAGTATCCACACCAGGTACGGCAGCAGTGCCGTGAGGAGATTCGAGGGCGTGGCGAAGGTGACGGTGACGTTGTCCGAGGTGCGCAGCGTCGTGATATCGGCCGTGATCACGGGCACCGGGCCGTTGGACGTGTAGTTCGTTCCGTTGGTCAACTGGCCAGTGATGACCCCGGTCGAGCTGTTGATCACGGCGTTGACGATGCCCTGGTGGCGGGCGTCGCGCAGCAGCGTCGAGTAGGGAAGTGTCTTCACGGTCTTGGAGGAGAAGAGCGTCGGGATCACCAGGATCCCGAGGACGAAAGCGACGAGGGCGATCGTCAGGAGGCGGCGGCGGTATTCGGGCGTCATGGGTTTGTCGCCCCCGGGCAGGAGTCGCCGGTAGCCGTTTTTCTCTGGTGGGGGCATGGTCACCTGGACAGCCTAGAGGCGAACCGTGACGATCCGACTGGCGGCGGTGCAAAACCGCCACCTTGTTAGCGTAAAGCCTTGTGAGTTCTTTGATCGACGCCGAGCGGACCGAAGGGCCCCGAGCACTACCGATTCTCATCGCCTGCGTCCTCGGTTTCCTCGCGGGACAGATTGTCGCGACCGGGCTCGACCTCGTGGCGGTTGGGGTGACCCACTACCCGGGGGGGATGACCGAGCTGGCCCGAACGGCGTCGCCGCCGTGGTGGTCTAACGTCCTGGGCCTCGGGGGCCTGTGGGTCGGTTTCGCCGTCGCCATCTTTTACGCTTACTCCCATGGCAACCTGCGCTCGCTACCCCACCAGTGGAGGCCGCGCTACGGCGACTTTGGTTACGTCTTGCTCGGGCTCGGCTGCCAATTGAGCGTCGACCTCCTCTACCGGCCCTTCCACTTCAAGGGG
>JAYSQJ010000121.1:0-4741 GCA_043721635.1 Acidimicrobiales bacterium
GCCACCGAGCCGCGACCGCAGCCGGTACTTGTACGCGTCGAGTTCGTTGGCCCCCGCGACGAATCCCTCCCACACGCCCGAGCTCTCGCGCGCGATGAGCACGTTCGCACCCGGGTCCCACTTGTTGAAGTCGCCGATCACCGAGACTCGCTCGGCGTTGGGGGCCCAGAGCGCGAAGTAGCAGCCCGACACCCCGTCCACCACCATGGGATGACATCCCAGGTGCTCGTGGAGCCGGAAGTGACGACCCTCGCTCAAGAGGTGCAGGTCGTTCGCACTGAAGCGCGTCACGTCGCGGGACTTGCGCGTGGTCGCGCGTGGTCGGCCGGGGGACGTGGCGAAGCCCCGCAGTCGACTGAGGGGTGCGAGGGCTTTGGCGAAGGGCCCCGACGTGGCCATCTCCTCGAGGCTGAGCCGAGAGCGGCGACTCCAGTTAGGACGCTGTGTCGAGGTCCCCGGCAGGTTCACGGCTCGGGTCTCACCCAGCAGGTCATCCAATTGGACCATCACGAGGCCGGCGTCACTTCCGGCGAGGCGCTCGTGCAGGATCGCGATGACCTCCGGGGACTTCTCGTCAACGTCGCAGCCCAGTGATCGCACGAGCGCCCGACGCTCATCGGCGCGAGTCGCTCGCGCGAGTCGCGCCGTCCCTTCGTCGATCAGTTCGAGCGCGACGCGCTCGTCGATGTCCGTCTCGCCCCACCAGCCCGCGAACGTCGCGGTGTCGTGGGTCGCGAAGGAGGCGACCGAACCGTTCGGGACTTCGTCGAGCGCACCCTCCTCGACGTCGATCGCGTACTGGGCTACGTAGGTCCGGCGCAGGCCCTCACGGGTCATCGCGTCGCGCAGCTCCTCCTCAACGGTGCCGAGGTCCTCGCCCACCACGTCGACCCCCGAGCGCTGCGCCTCGATGGCGACCACGGCGAGAAGCTCATCGAGCGGCATCCGCACGTAGAGGCCTTGCTCGGGTGACCCGCCCTGGGGGACCCAGAACAGTCGCTGCAGGCCCATGACGTGGTCGATTCGAACGACCCCGGCAACGCGCATGTGGAACGCCAGGGCCGCGCGGAACTGGCGGTGGGCGTCGTCACGACCACGGTCGGGGTGCGGGGGGGGCGAGCCCCAGTCCTGTCCGCGTTCGGCGAGCGCGTCGGGGGGCGCCCCGATCGACATCGACGTCACGTACTGATCGCGGTGGCTCCACACGTCGTAGCCGTAGGGATGGACCCCGACCGGAATGTCCAGTTCGAGGGTCTGGCCACGCTGGGCCATGTTCGAGCTCATCGCGCGCATCTGCTCGTCGATGATCCACTGGGCGAAGACGTGGTAGCGCACCAGTGAGGGATCGACGTCGTTCCATCGCAACAGCCCACTGCGCGCCGTCGAGGGCCAGCGCCGCCAATCGAGGCCGAACTGCTCTCCCGCAGCCCGAAACCTGGCGTAGTCGTTGACGTCGGGCCGCGCCATCACGAACGTCGCCACCGCGTGGTCGGCGTCCGCCATGATGTCGCTGCGCGTCGCGATCCAGGACTGCAGGACGTGGCGCTTCGCCTCGAAGGCGCGGGCACCATCCACCTCGCCATCGAGGACCCACTTCGCGCGACGCTCGGGTGAAAAGGTCTCGGAGATGAGCCGCTGAGCGACCGGCGACCTCGCGAGGTCGGGGACGCGGTCGAGGGCAATCCACCGGTCGCTCCAGAACATTCGGCTCACCGGTCGGTAGGGACTGCGCTCGAAGTCACCGGGGCCGAACGACGCGAGCAACGGCAGGGTCGATACGACGCTCGCGTGATGAACCGACACCAGTCGCGCGAACTCGTCCAGGTCGCCGACGTCACCGGCTCCCCAGGTGCGCTTCGAATGCAACGAGAACATCGGAGCCTGGACGGAGAAGGCTCGCCAGTCCCGGGCGAATCGACCCCGAGCCCCGTGCAGCGGGCGCACGATGACCGACGTCGTGAACGTCCGTCGCCCGAGCGTCAGGTGCAGGTCGTGGTACCCGACCCGCAAGGCCGGCAGCACCAGTCCGACCGTCGGGCCATCGGAGTCCTTGGCGGAGGAGGTCATCACCGTCAGCGAGTCGGCGCTCACGCCCCACGAGATCTCACTGCCGAACTCGAACTCCAGTCGGCACGTCAACTCGCCCCTGCGACGGCCCAGTCGGATCGGCACGGTGTTCTCGACCCCTTCGTCGACGACGTACACCGGCTCCACCATGGCGTCGGCGCGCTGCGCCCGCCGTTCGCGCAGCCTCGTGCGGGCGTCCGAGGCGGACCGCACCTCCTCCATGTCCCCGAAGGCGTTCAGCACCGCCGCGAGGACCTGGGGATCGGCCCGGCGCCGCACCTGCATGCCGTCGACGTACTTGAGCGACACGCCACGGTCCCGGGCGAGGTCGCGCCACGCCGTGGCGAGTTCCGGGACGTCCTTCTCGCTCACCGGGACCACGTGATCAATCCGGGGATCGCCTCGCCGGCGGTGTGCCTCGGTGCGGGCACGATCCGCGCGACGACCTCCTCGGAAGCCTCGGCGAGCGACAACGTGGCGCCGTAACGCGCCGAGGTGCCCGAGTGCTCCAGGAGCTTCGCGTCGAGGACCCGCGGCGGCTCGCCCTTGACATCGATCCAGAGTTGCACCCGCAGGTCGGCCGGATCGAGGCCACCGAGACCGACCGACGCCCCCACGCGGCGCTCGCTCGGCCCGGGCGTGACTTCAACAGTGACCGACAGGCTCGGCCAGTTGATCCGTAACCGCTCGATCTCGCGCGCGTGGGCTCGCGCCAGCACGGCACCGCCCGAGCGGAGTTGGCGGGACCGCGCGAGGCCGGGCAGGTAGAACCGCTCGGTGTACTCGCGAGTCATGCGCAACGAGTCCCACGTGGGGGCGAGCGTCGCCATCGACTGCTTCACCGAGGCCATCCACGCCCGCGGCACCCCGTGCTCGTCGCGGTCGTAGAAGCGCGTGACGATCTCGTTCTCGAGCATCTCGTAGAGCGAGTTGGCGTCGAGTTCGTCCTGGGTCTCGTCGTCGGCGTAGGGACCGGCGTTGCCGATCGAGAAGCCGATCGGGGGGGCCGTCGGGTCGGCGTCCAGGCAGGCCTCGTCCCACCAACCGTCCAGCGTGCTGAAGTTGAGCACGCCGTTCATGCCGGCCTTCATGCCGCCCACCCCGCAGGCCTCGAGCGGTCGCCGGGGAGTGTTGAGCCAGAGGTCCACCCCCTGGGCGAGCGCGCGGTCCATGGTCGTGTCGAAGTCCGCGATGAAGACCACGCGGTCGTCGAGTCCGAAGCGCTCCGCGAACTCCATCATGCTCTGGAGGAGCAGCTTGCCGCCCTCGTCGTTCGGGTGGGCCTTGCCCGCGAAGACGATCTGGATCGGGCGGTCGGGGTCCTTCAGGATCGCGGCGAGACGTTCGGGGTCGCTCAGCAGCAAGGTCGGGCGCTTGTAGGCGACGAAACGGCCCACGAACCCAATGGTGAACCGCGTCGGATCGAGCAGCTCAATGGCCGGCACACGCTCAATGGGGTCGTGACGGCGCGCGAGCTCCTGACGGGCGCGACGGCGGGTGAACTCGACCAGGCCGGCGCGTGCCTCGTTCTTCGCGCGCCAGAGGTCAGCCTCGTCGATCTCGAGAACTTTCGACCATTCGACGCGGTCACCAGGGGTCGTGCGCCACTTCGAGCCCAGGGTCGCCATCAGTAAGTCGTGCACCGCGCTCGTGGTCCACGACTGCAGGTGGACACCGTTGGTCACGTGACTGATCGGAACCTCGTCCACCGGGAGTCGGGGCCAGAGGCCGGCCCACTGTTCACGCGTCACCCGGCCGTGGAGCCGGCTTACCCCGTTGCGCGCGCCGGCGCTGCGCAGCGCGAACACCGTGGGGCAGAACGAGTCGCCCGGATCGTCTGCGCGGTAGCGGCCAAGTGACAACAAGGTCTCGGGCTCGACCCCGAGCGGGCCGGCGTAGCGCGAGAGGTACCTCGCGGCGACCACGGGATCGAAGTAGTCGTGGCCCGCCGCGACGGGCGTATGGGTCGTGAACACGACGCCGGGCCGTACGGCCTCGCGAGCCTCGGCGAAGCCCAGCCCCTCCTGGGCCATGACCCGACGGATCCGCTCGAGGACGGCGAACGCCGTGTAGCCCTCGTTGAGGTGCAGGATGTCTGGATCGATGCCGACCGCGGCCAAGGCCCGCACGCCGCCCACGCCGAGGACGAGCTGCTGGGCGAGGCGGACGTCAACGTCACTGTCGTAGAGTCGCGCGGTGATCGACTGGTCGGCGGCGGAGTTGGCGCTGACCGCGGAGTCGAGAAGGTAGAGGTCACTGCGACCGACCTTGGCCCGGTAGACCGCGACCTGCAGGTCGCGGCCCGGTAGCGACACCGCGACCTGCACGCCTCGGCCCTGAGCGTCGCGCACCAGTTCGATCGGCATCTTCGACGGCGACATCATGTCCCAGGACTCGTGCTGGCGACCGTCGCGGTCCAGCCACTGGTGTGACGTCCCTCGGTACAAGAGCCCGACGCCGATCAGCGGTATCCCCAAGGTGCTCGCGGCCTTCAGCTGCTCCGCCGCGACCGATCCGAGGCCGCCCGCGAAGATCGGCAGCGAGTCGGTCAGCGCGAACTCGGCCGCGAAGAACGCCACCACGAGGTCGCGCTGCTTGCGATGCTCCACGCGGTACCAGGTTCTCGAGGTCTTGGCGCCGCTCGCGGCGTTGACCCGGAAGTCCTCGACGACCG
>JAYSQJ010000122.1:0-1706 GCA_043721635.1 Acidimicrobiales bacterium
TTGGGCGTGGCGATCGCCGGTTAGTGGTGGTGGTACACGACGGCTGAGGTGACGGCCGCCGCCACGACCACCACCGGGAACGGAGCGCGGGCGAACAACGCCGCCAGCGCGACGCCCAGCCCGGCCAGTCGGTGGTCGAGCACGACGTGCGTGTGCACGACCAGCCCCTGGGCGACGACGAGCGCACTCAACAACGAGATCGGCACCAGCGCGTTGATCCGCTGCAGCCGGGGGTTAGCCAGCCAGCGTTCCGGCACCGAGTGGCCGGCCAGTTTGATCGCGAAGCACAGCGTGCTCGTCGCGATCAGCACGGCCCACATCGCCGGCGCGCTCAACGGGCCCTCCACCCCATCGCCACGGCCACGAGGGCCGAGGCGATGATCGGCAGTCCGGCCGGAAGCCACGGCGTGATCACGAGAGCGAAGGCCATTGACGCAGTCGCCACGAACCGGAGGAAGTTGTTCTCGAGGCGCGGCCAGACGAGGCCCAGGAAGGCCGCGGGCACCGCCGCGTCGAGTCCCCACGAGGCCGGATTGCCGAGCGCCTTCGCGCCGAGCGCGCCGAGCAGCGTGAAGAGGTTCCAGAAGAGGAAGACCCCCGAACCGGTGAGCCAGAATCCGAGCCGCATCGCCGCCGTGCCCCGGGAGGCTTGGGAGAGCGCGACACCGGTCGACTCGTCGATGGTCAGGTGCGCCGCGGCGACGCGGCGCAGTCCCTTCACGCGAAGCAGCGGCGCCATCTGAATCGCGTAGAGGGCGTTACGAGTGCCGAGCATCGTCGCGGCGGCAATCGCACTGACGGCGACCCCGCCCGAGGCGACCACGCCGACCGCGGCGAACTGGCTGGCCCCGGTGAACGTCAAGAGAGAGAACAGGCAGGTCTGGAGCACCGAGAAGCCGGCCGCGACGCTGGCGGCGCCAAAGGCGACGCCGTAGGCGCCCACCGTCAGGGCCACGCTGAGCGAGTCACGGACCGTGTTCTTCGTCAAATCCGACATCCGGACATTCTGGCCGAAGCAGGGAAACCCGTGATTCGGGGCCGTACGGACGACGCGACGCAGCACGCACTACTGTGTCGTCAGGCACGTCAAAGGAGAAGAGCAGTGTTCTTAGGCGAAATATTTGGGGTGGATGGGATAATCGTCGTCGTCGTCGTGGCGATCCTGCTCTTCGGTGGCGCCGCGATTCCGAAGTTTGCAAAGAACCTCGGCTCGGCCAAGACCGAATTCGAAAAGGGCTTGAAAGAAGGAAAGGCAACCGGCGACGCGGCAACCAAGGCTGCGGAGACGACCGAGACCAAGGCCCCCGACACCGACAAGTAGCCCGTCGCGGAGATCACCCTCGCGAGACCCGCTTGCGGCTCACCGAGGCCAGTCGAGATAAGCACTTTCCCAACTCCGTCGGGCCGTCCGGCCGCCAAAGCTGACTAGGGTATTGATGTGGAATCACCTGCCCTGTCCCCACAGGGTGCAACAGTACGTGCACGTCGTTGGCGCCGCGCGCTGCGTATCGCTGCACTCCCTGTCGCGGCGCTCGCCCTCTCGGGTTGCACCGTGCCCGCCTTCGGCGCGCGCCCCGGTCCGACGACCACCTCCAAGTCGGTCTTCCACCTGTGGCAGGGATTCTCGGTCGGAGCCATGGTGATCGGCGCCTTCGTCGTCTTGCTCATCCTGTACGCGGTGCTGCGCTACCGGCGCCAGGGCGACG
>JAYSQJ010000123.1:0-10366 GCA_043721635.1 Acidimicrobiales bacterium
GGCGACGAGTTGCTTCACCTCGAGGTGGTCCCAGCCCTTGGTGACCTTCAGGACCGACTCGCTGATCCGACTCAACCGGTCCTCGTCGGCTCCGTAGCGAACGAACATCATCTGGCTGAGGACGCCCCAGATGAGGGTACGGCGGTGCAGCAGGCCCCGGGCGTGGAACTCGGGGCCGAAGGCGACGAGCGAGGACTTCGCAATCACCGTCTTGTCGAGGTCGAAGAAGGCGGCGCGCACCATTCCATGCTAGGTCTGAAGTTCGACGTTGCCCTCGAGGACGCTAGCCAATGAAGGCGGCGGCGCACTCCTGGGTCGCGTCGCCCCGGGCGATGAGGATCACGTGGTCGTGCTCCAGGAATCGCATCGTGGGCGTCGGCGTCATGGGCTGGTCGCTTCGCACGACCGCCACGACGCGCACGGCGTCGGCCAGTTGCAACTCGTCGAGCGTCAGCTTGCGCGCGACCGCTGGTGCGTCCGAGGCCAGGGTGATCTCGATGAGGGTCATCTTGCCGTGCGCCAGGTCCATGAGGTTGATGATCGCCCCGACCTCGACGGCCTCGTCGACGAGCGACGTGATGAGGGCCGGCGTCGACACCGACACGTCCACCCCCCAGGCCTCGTTGAAGAGCCAGGCGTTGCGAGAGTTGTTCACGCGCGCGATCACGCGAGGGACGGCGAACTCCTGCTTCGAGAGCCAGCTGGTGACCAGGTTGTCCTCGTCGTCGCCGGTGGCGGCGATCACGACGTCGACACTGCGCAGGTCGGCGGCGGCGAGTGAGGCGTACTCGCAGGCGTCGGCCGCCATCACGTTGACGCCGGGCAGGATCGTCTTCAACCGCTCGGCGACGGCCACGGTGCGCTCGAGCAGCGTTACGTCGTGGTGACGATCGACGAGGTCGAGCGCGATCGCGGTTCCCACCGATCCGCCGCCGGCGATGACGACCCTCACGGCGCCGGCTCGTCGAGCAGGGCCCTCAGGTCCTCGAGCCCCTGGCTCGTGGTGAGGAACTCCAAGGTGTCGTCCTCTTGGGCGAACAGGCCCTCGACGTCCACTCGTCCATGGCCCCCGCGCACGAGGCCGACGATCCGAATGTGCTCGCCGACGTTGAACTGGCTCATCGGCCGGCCGGCCAGGTGGTCGGGCAGAATTCTTTCGACTAGGTGCAAGGAGCTGGACCCGTCGGTCCACTCGACCGAGTCGTCCGACGGCATCAGCCAACGCTTCACCTGCTGGGTCGTCCACAACGACGTGGCGACCGTGGGGATGCCGAGCTTCATGTAGACCTCGGCCCGCTGCGGGTCGTAGATTCGGGCGACCACGTTCTTGATGTGGTAGTTGTCGCGGGCGATCCGGGCGCACATAATGTTGGTGTTGTCGCCACTCGTGACGGCCGCCAGCGAGTCGGCCTGGCTGGCCTCGGCCTGGAAGAGGATGTCGCGGTCGAATCCCGACCCCAGGAGAGTCTTGCCGTGGTAGCGGGTGAGGCGGCGGAAGGCGTCACGGTTCTTGTCGATGATGACGACCGAGTGACCCTCTTCCGAGAGCTGCATGGCCAACTCTGATCCGACGCGGCCGCAACCGACTACAACGATGTGCACGGTGCCATCTGACCACATCGCGCGCCACAGGCGCAAAATGATTGGGCAGATGGCTCAGGTCAGCGAAGCACGCCGTCGGCGTTGAATCGATAGCCGATGCCGGGCTCGGTGCGGAAGTACCGCGGACGCGCCGGCTCAGGTTCGAGCTTTCGACGGATGTGGGTCATGTGCACTCGGAGATAGCCCGACTCGTTCTCGTACTCCGGCCCCCACACCTCGTTCAGCAGGCTGCGTTGGGTGACGAGTCGGCCCTCGGAGTGGATGAGCACGCTCACGATCTTCCACTCGAGCGGGGTCAGGTGGGCCACCTCACCGTTCCTCGTCGCCACGCCCCGGGCGAAGTCGATCTCAAAGTCGGGGGTCGTGACGACGGGCGACAGCTCGACCTGCACGCGGCGGCGAAGCGCGGCGCGCACGCGGGCCAAGAGCTCGCCGATGGAGAATGGCTTGGTGAGATAGTCGTCGGCGCCCTCGTCGAGCGCCGCGATCTTGTCGGGGTCACCGTTGCGAGCCGAGACGATGATCACGGGGATGTCGCTCCACGTTCGAAGGGAGCGCAGCACGTCGAGGCCGCTCTTCTTCGGTAGGCCGAGATCCAGGATCAACAGGTCGGGGCCCACGTCGCCGATGAGCCGGATCGCCTCCTCTCCGTCGTGGGCCGTCCAGACCTTGTAGTCACGCGCTTCGAGGTTGGTCTTCAGCGCTCGCAGGATCTGGACCTCGTCGTCCACGACCAGGATCTTGAACATGTTCACCTCTCCGACCGCTGGCGCAGTTCAATGACCACGGTGAGACCCCCACCGGGAGTGTCCTCGAATCGGAGGCTTCCGCCCAGGAGGCTGACGAAGCCCGACGCCACGGTCAGTCCCAAGCCGGCCCCGGAGCCCTCGTCGTTGAGGCGCTGGAAGGGCGCGAGAATTCTGTCTCGCTCGGACTCGTGTATCCCCGGGCCGCAGTCGATTACGAGGAGGTCGATCTTGCCCGGCGAGACGCCGGCGCGGATCCGAACGGGCAGATCGGCCGGACTGAATCGGCACGCGTTGGAGACCACGTTGGCCACGATCCGCTCATAGAGGTCGGGGTCCGTCCTCAGGGGTGGCAGGTCCTCGGGAAGGTTGATCTCGAGCCGGCGACCCTGCGTGTCGATCGTCTCGAGCGCGCTCGCCACGAGGTCGTCCAGCTCGACCTCGATGGAGCGGGGCGTCACGACGCCGGCCTCGAGTCGGCCGGCGTCGAGGAGGTTCGTCACGAGTCGGGTCAACCGGTGGATCTCTCGCTCGATCGAGGTGAGGAATACCTGTTGCTCCTCGGGCGACCATGACACGTCGCCCTGAAGGAGCGACGACACGTTGGCTTCGATCGTGGCCAGCGGGGTTCGTAGGTCGTGCGAGACGGCCCGCAGGAGGCCCGTGCGCAACGCGTCGGCCTCGGCGAGGGCGCGAAGGGCAGCCGCCTCGTGCTGGATCTCCTGCGAACGGAGTCCGGCGGCCACGCGGGCCACGAAGGCGGCGACCATCGACCGGTCCTGCGTGTCGAGGACGGTCCCCGCGAGGACCAGGGCGTGGTCGTGGTCGATCTCGAAGCGCGAACTCGGCTCTAGACCCACCGTGCTCTCGCCGCTCGCGAGGTCGACGGACCACTCACCCTCGTGGCGCGTCATCAGCGCGACCCCCTCCATCGCGAGGATCGCCCGCAGTGAGTCGAGGACGGGCCCCAGGTCGTCGTGAATGGTGGCGACCGTCGCCGCGGCCCTCGTCAGGATCTCGGCTTCGGCGCGGGCCCGTTCGGCCTCATTCGAACGTCGCGTGAACTCCGTCACTAGGACACTGGCGCCGATGGAGAAGACGACGAAGGCACTGAGCACCACGACGTCGTCCGGTCGGGCAATCCCGAGCGTGTGCTTGGGGACGATGAAATAGAAGTTCTCGAGGAACGCGGCCGCGAGCGAGCTCACGACACCGACGCCCGCCCCGCCCCAGATCGTGAGACCCAGCACCGCCACGAGATAGCACGGGAAGACGGCCGAGAGGATCGCGCTCGAGTGGACCTGGGTCAAGCCGACGGTGATCAGCGGCATGACGACGGCCGCGGCGCCGAGAGCGGCGAGGCGTCGTCGCCACGAGAGCTCGGTCTTGCGACGTCGGCGCACGCTCGGCGGGCGCAGGTCATCGACAGCGATGATGTGCACGTCGAGATCGCGTGCCTTCGCCAAGACGCCTTCCACGACGTTTCGGCTCGTGCGGAACTTCGATCGGCGCCGTTCGGCGCCGATGACGATCTGAGTACCCCGCTCGGAGCGGGCGAAGGCGACGAGGGCGCTGGCGACGTCGTCGTCGACGATCTCTTGGAAGGTGCCGTCCAACTGGGTGACGAACTCTCGGGCGATCGAGGCGTCCACGGACGAGTGTCGACGCGTTCGAGCGTTGACGACGTGCACGGCGACGAGGTCCGCCCCGGACCGCGAAGCGATGCGGGCGGCCCGTCGCAGCAGCGCTTCGTCGCTGCCGGAGCCGGTCACTGCGACGACGAGGCGTTCGCGAGTCTCCCAGTTCTCGTTGATGTCGTTCTCGTCGAGGTAGCGCTGCAACGAGTCCTCGACCCGGTCGGCCAGCCAGAGCAGCGCCAACTCCCGCAGTGCCGCCAGGTTGCCCTCGCGAAAGTAGTTCGAGAGCGAGGCGTCGATCTCCTCGGCGGCGTAGATGTTCCCGTGGGCCATTCGTCGACGCAGTGCCTCGGGCGTGATGTCGACCAGTTCGACCTGTTCGGCACGGCGCACCACCGCGTCCGGCACGGAGTCATGCTGGGCGACACCGGTGATCTTCTCGACGACGTCGCTCACGGACTCCAGGTTCTGGATGTCGACCGTGGTGATCACGTCGATACCGGCCTCCAACAGCGCTTCGACGTCTTCCCAGCGCTTGGCGTGGAGGCTGCCGGGTGCGTTGGTGTGGGCAAGTTCGTCGACCAGGGCGACCGCCGGTCGGCGGGCGAGCACCTTCGCGAGGTCCATCTCTTCGACGGTGGCGCCGTTGCGGTCGCGTGTGACGCGCGCCACGATCTCCAAGTCGCCTAGTTGCTCCGTCGTGCGCAGGCGGTCGTGGGTCTCGGCGAACGCGATGACCACGTCCGCGCCACGCTCTCGGCGGCGCGAACCCTCCTCGAGCATTCGGTAGGTCTTGCCGGCGCCGGGCGCCGGTCCTAGGTAGACACGGAGGTGTCCTCTCGCCATGGGCCGAGTCTTGTCCATCCAGTGGCGCAGCGACGAATGTGCTCCAGAATCCGCGTGGCCGGTCCCTCGGGGGTGGCGTGGCCACCTCTCCGACGAGCGGTATGGCCCCCGTTGACGAAAGTCGAGGGAGCCTGTGTTCACCGGACCGGTCCACTACGGCCCGCATCGCATTGGTCGCGGTGCGGGCGCTCCACTCCCGACCGGTCGCCTCGATGAAACGACACCGGCCGGTACTCGACGGCGAGGACCGCAGCCACGTTCACCGCCTGCCAGATGCCAGAGAAGTGCATGGGCTCCTCGATAGAAATGCTGGTGAGTGCTCTCCGTCACTCGATTGTGCGCGGCGAGCGATCGAGCGACGACACTCTTAGCGCCTCCTTAGCGCTCGTCGTCGGAATCTCAATGGCTCGGCAACACGTCGCACCTAGGTTGGAGGTCACTCGACACTTAGTTTGGAAATGATGTCCGAAGCCGACAAGCAGATCAGCCGAAACACGCCCGTGATGACGTCGCACGCGAACGTTTCGACGGTCTATCCCGAGACGCTCGGCTATCGGCTGAAACGTATTCTGCTCGGTCGGCCGTACGTCACCGAACAGCTGAGCGGCGAGCGATTGGGCCGTCTCGTCGCGCTGGGGGTTCTCGCACCGGACTGCATCTCGTCGTCGGCCTACGGTACCGAGGAGATCCTCACCCAGTTGACTCCGTTCATCGGGCTGGCAGCGTTCGCACTGGTCGTGCCGATCATGTTCGTGATCCTGGGCGTGCTGTTCTTCGTGACCACGTCGTACCTCGACGTCATCAAGTACTACACGACCGCCGGTGGGTCGTACGTGGTGGCACGGGACAACTTCGGACCGAAGGTCGCCCAGATCGCCGCCGTCGCGCTGCTGATCGACTACATCGTGACCGTCGCCGTTCAGTGCTCGGCCGGGACCGCGGCGCTTACGAGCGCCTTTCCGAACCTCGCCTACTACACCGTGCCCATCACCATTGGTGTCGTCGTGGTGCTGATCTACGGCAACCTTCGGGGACTGCGCGAGGCCGGGAGCTACTTCGCGTTCCCGACGTACTTCTTCATCACGATGATGGGCCTTACGATCATCGTCGGCTACATCAAGAAGTTCAACGGTACGTTGCACCTGATCCCCCAGCCGGTGGCCCACCTGCTCGTCGACCACCGGCTCGGTCAGCGCGGGACCGGCCTCTTGATGGGCCTCGCCTTCTTGACCCTTCTTCGGGCGTACGCCAACGGAGGATCGTCGTTG
This sequence comes from Acidimicrobiales bacterium, assembly GCA_043721635.1. Lineage (GTDB taxonomy): Bacteria > Actinomycetota > Acidimicrobiia > Acidimicrobiales > RAAP-2 > RAAP-2. The sequence goes on from JAYSQJ010000123.1 coordinate 6,100, forward strand.
ACCGGACTCGAGGCGATCTCCAACGGCGTGGCCAGCTTTCGCCGACCGGAGTCGCCCAACGCGCGAAAGACCCTCGTCGTGATGTCGAGTGTCCTGGCCTTCCTCTTGCTGGGCACGACGTTGCTCGCGGCCTGGACCCACGCGATGCCTTACGCCGCCGGGACCCCGACGGTCGTGAGCCAGGAGGTCCTCGCGGTCTTCGGCGCCCACGGTTCGCTCCACTTCATCTTCTACCTCGTCCAGTTCGCGACGCTGCTGATCCTGTACACGGGTGGCAACACCTCGTTTAACGGCTTCCCATTCCTCGCCAACTACGTCGCGGGCGACCGGTACCTCCCGAGCCAGCTCACCAAGCGGGGGCATCGTCTCGCCTTCTCCAACGGGATCATCGTCCTCGGGATCGTCTCGTTGACTCTGATCGTCGTCTTCGGGGCCCAGGTCAACGGACTCATTTCGCTCTACGCCATCGGCGTCTTCACCGGCTTCACGCTCGCCGGGGCGGGGATGGTCGCCCGGCACCTGCGTGAACGGACCGGCAAGTGGCGTTTCGGCGTCTTCGTCAACGGGCTGTCGGCGACGGTCACGTCACTGGTGGTCCTGGTCTTCGTTCTCGCCAAGTTCACCGAGGGCGCGTGGATCATCGTGGTCGTCGGACCATTGATGTACTACGGCCTGATCCGATTCAACCGCCAGTACGAACGCGAGGAGCGGGACTTCGAGGCCAGCAGCACCGCCGACCCGATGAGCATCCGGATGAACCGGGTCATCGTGTTCGTCGACAGCTACGACGTAGCGACCGAACGGGCTCTGCAGTACTGCAAGACCCTGAACGCCTACTCCGTCCGGGCGGTCCACTTCGACATCGACCCGATGGTGACCAGGCGCCTCGAAACGCGCTGGGGAGTCGCCGACACCGCGTCGTTGGGCGTCAATCTGGAGATCGTCGAGTGCGACGACCGCCGGGTCGACCGCGCCGCCCTCGAGCTCGTGGCCGATCTGGTGCGCGACCCCGACGTCTTCTGCATGGTCATCCTCCCGCGGCGGGGCTTCTCGTCACGCCTCCAGCGTCTGCTGCACGACCGCACGGCGGACTCGATCGCGGGAGCGGTGATGCACATACCCAGAACTGCGGCGACGATAATTCCCTACCGGATTGGACGTGATCGAATGACTCAAGGCAACTTCGCAGGCCAGACCCAGACCAAGAGCGACGACGTCGTGCGTGGCGGCGTTCGCGAGAACGCGCACCTGGAGGCGGACTTGAAGCTGGCGGCGCGCTCCAGCGGCGCCGAGCCGATTGGACAGCTGGTGCTGCGCCAGCAAGCCCGGATCGCGGGGCGCGTGCGGTCGATGACGATCGACCAGGAGGCTGGAGGACACGAGCTGCGTTGCGTCATCGCCGATCCCACCGGATCGGTCACGCTCATCTTCCAGGGCCGTTCGAAGGTGCCGGGCATCGAGCGGGGCACCCGGCTCTTGGTGCGCGGCACCGTGATGTCGCTACGCCGCGAGGCGGTGATACTCAATCCGCAGTACGAGATCGTCGCCTCACCGGCCAGCGGCTGAATCGGCGGTCGGGCCTCGAGCAGGGGCGAGGTAGTGGCGGCCTCGGAGGTGGTCGCTTAGTCTGAACAGCGTGTCCGAAGCCGACAAACAGATCTCCAACAACGCCCAAGTCCTGACCTCGCACGCCAATGTCAGCACGGTGTACCCCGAGACGGTCACTTATCGACTGAAGAGGGCCTTCCTCGGCCGTCCGTTCGTCTCCGAGCAGCTGGCCGGTGAGAGGATCTCCAAGCCGGTCGCCCTCGGCGTCCTCTCACCTGACTGCATCTCCTCCTCGGCGTACGGCGCCGAGCAGATACTCACCCAGCTGACCCCGTACATCGGGCTGGCGGCGTTCTCGCTGCTCGTGCCAATAATGTTCGTCATCATCGGCGTCTTGCTACTGGTGACCCTCTCCTACCTCGACGTGATCGGGTTCTACAACATCACGGGGGGCTCGTACATCGTCGTACGCGAAAACTTCGGGCCGAAGACCGCATCAATCACCGCAGTCGCGCTCCTCATCGACTACGTCGTGACGGTCGCCGTCCAGTGCAGCGCGGGCACCGCGGTTCTGACGAGCGCGGCACCGTCGCTCTTCACCTACCGCGTCGAGATCACCGCCGCCATCGTGCTCCTGCTCATCTACGGAAACTTGCGGGGCATCAAGGAGGCGGGCGCCTACTTCGCCTTCCCGACGTACTTCTTCATCAGCATGATGACGCTCACCATCCTCTTCGGGACCTACAAGTTCTTCTCGGGATCGCTGCACCACCTGGTCCAGCCGCCGGTGAGCGCCCTCGTCGACGGACGGCTGGGCAGTCCGGGCCACGGGTTCCTCATGGGCGTCGCGTTCCTGACGTTGCTGCGCGCCTACGCCAATGGAGGATCCTCGTTGACGGGCCTCGAGGCGATCTCCGACGGCGTCTCGAGCTTCCGCCGACCGGAGGGTCACAACGCGCGCGTCGTCATGGTCGTCATGGCGTCGACGCTCGCCTTCTTGCTGGTGGGCACGACCATGCTCGCACGCTGGACCCACGCCCTGCCCTACGCCAAGGGCTCGCCGACCGTCGTCAGCCAGGAGGTGCTGGCGGTGTTCGGCGCCCACGGTGTCGGGCACATCATCTTCTACGTGGTGCTGTTCTCGACCATGCTGATCCTCTACACGGGCGGCAACACGAGCTTCAACGGATTCCCGTACCTGACCAACTTCGTGGCCAACGACCGGTTCCTGCCCCGTCAACTCACCAAGCGGGGCCACCGCCTCGCGTTCTCCAACGGGATCCTCGCGCTCGGCTCGATGGCGCTCCTGCTGGTGATCGTGTTCAAGGCCTCGGTGAACGGCCTTATCGCGCTCTACGCCATCGGCGTCTTCACGGCGTTCACGATGGCCGGAGCGGGCATGGCGCGACGCCACTGGACCCGTCGCGAGCCGCACTGGCGTCGGGGTTTCGTCACGAACGTGCTCTCGTCGGCGGTGACCCTGCTCATCGCCTTGATCTTCGCCATCGTGAAGTTCGCCGAAGGGGCGTGGATCGTGGTCGTGGCCGGGCCGCTCATGGTGGCCGGGCTGCTTCACATGAACCGTCAGTACACCAAGGAGTCGGCCGCCTTCGCTGCCACGCGCCGGGTCGCGGGCGCCTCGCAGTTCCGCCTCCACCGCCTGGTGGTGTTCGTCGACACCTACGACCTGGCGACCGAGCGGGCGCTGCAATACTGCAACACGCTGAACACCTACTCGGTGCGCGCGGTGCACTTCGACATCGACCCGCTGGTGACGGCGCAGCTCGAGGAGAAGTGGGGCGATCCACAATCCGCCTCTCTCGGCATTGGACTGGAGATCGTCGAGTGCGAGGACCGACGAGTCGATCGGGCGGCGCTCGAGCTGGTGGCCGACGTCGTTCGCGACCCGGACGTCTTTTGCATGGTCATCCTGCCGCGGCGGGGGTTCTCGTCCAAGATCCAGCGGCTGCTCCACGACCGCACGGCCGACTCCATCGCCGAGGCGGTCATGCACATCCCGCGCACCGCGGCGACGATCATCCCGTACCGGATGGGCCGGGTCAACGTGACGGTCAGCGACGACGAAGAGAGCGACGCGGTCGTGCGCGGGGGCGTGCGCATGGACGCCCACCTCGAGGCGGACCAGCGCCTGGCCGAGCGCTCGGCCGGGGCCGAGCCCATCGGGGACCTGCGCGACCGCCAGTTCGCCGACATCGCCGGACGGGTCCGCTCGATGACCATCACCCACGATGGCGGATCGAAGCAGCTGCGATGCGTCATCGCGGACAACAGCGGTTCAGTGACGTTGCTCTTCCAAGGCCGCTCGCAAGTGCCCGGCATCGAGCGCGGGACGAGACTCATGGTCCGCGGCACGGTCACGTCCCTGCATCGCGAGGCGGTCATCCTCAATCCGCAGTACGAAATCGTCGCGGCGCCCCACGCCGAGGGGTCGAGTCACCCGTAATCGGCGAATCGTCAGCGCAGGCCTGGCGAATGGGGCGATGATCGGGTTGCGCTGGCGCGGTATGGAGCTGGAGGGGTCGGAGACCTGTCTATCTTGTAGAGCGTCAGAGAGACGTGGCGACAGCCTTCACGTCGAGAGTCTTCGAGAGGTGATGAGATGGCGCGAGCGCTGGTGATAGTGGAGTCGATCGCGAAGGCGACGCGCATCCAGGGCATGCTGGGCCCCGACTACATCGTGATGCCCTCGATCGGGCAC
>JAYSQJ010000124.1:0-16104 GCA_043721635.1 Acidimicrobiales bacterium
GGCATCAGGTCGGGCTCATTCACCAGGCGCGCCAGGTCGTCGGGGTGGCTCGCGAGATGCCACAGCGACGAGCCGATCGCCGACCAGGTCGTGTCGATACCCGCGATGAGCACGAGCACCATCGTGCCGAACACGTGCTCGGGCTGGAGCTTCTGTCCCTCGATCTCGACGTTCAGCAGGTAGCTCGTGAGGTCGTCGCGGGGATTCGCCAAGTGGTCGTCCATCTGGGCGACGAAGTACTCCTCGACCGGCGCGAACTCCTCGATCCGCTGCTCGAGCGGATGGTCGATCCCCTCGAGCACGATATTGATGAATTCAATGAACCGCTCGATGTCGTCCTCGGGGAAGCCGAGCATCGTGCGGATGACACTGGGCGGGATGTACTTCGCGTAGGCCATCCCCGCGTTGACGACGTCGCCCTCGAGCCCGTCGATCAGCTTCGCGCACAGGGCGCGGATCATCGGCTCGAGGGCGTTGATCGGTCCCGGGGCGAAGGCCGGGAGGATGAGCTTTCGCGCGATCGCGTGGAACGGCGGATCCGAGGTGATGGGCGGCGCGACGCCGATCGGTGCCGGGAGGTCCAGTTCCGTGGGACGGCCGTTGCCGATGATGACGGTTCGACTGGTGAAGTTCTTCGTGTCCTTGGCGATCGCCGTCACGCCGGCGTGGGTCGAGGGGAACCAGCCGCCGCCGTAGCGCTCGGTGTGCGCCACCGGGCAGCGCTCGCGCAGGTCCTCCCAGATCGGGTAGGGATCGGCTACCCACTGGGGATCGGCGTGATCCCACTCGGTGGCGAAGTCCTGGACGAGGGGCTTGTCGGTCATGGTTGCTCCTCGATGAAGATCGCGTGCTCGGGGCAGTTGGCCTGGGCGAGTTGGGCCAGCTTCATGGTGTCGTCACTGAGCGTCCCGTCGCCGATGACGACACCGTTGCCCAAGTCGTCGAAGTCAAAAAGGTTCGGGGCGATCGAGAAGCAGCGCCCCTGTCCCTGGCATATCTCAGGGTCGATTCTTACTCTCACGGGTATCCCCCCCAATCCGGCTTGAGGTGACCTTACTATGCGGTAACACGCGAATGGTAGGGGCCTTGGCCGTCCGATGGTCGACACCTCCCTCCGATCCGCCGGGGCTACTCCGCCTCGATCTCCTGGCGGCTGATGCCGAGGAAGTAGAGGACCGCGTCGAGGTAGGGCACGGACAGGGCGGTGTCGGCGTGGTCTTGGACGACCGGTTTGGCGTTGAAGGCGATGCCGAGCCCGGCGACCGAGAGCATGTCGATGTCGTTGGCACCGTCGCCGACCGCCACGGTCTGCTCCAGGGGGACGCCGACCTCCTCGGCGAAGCGTCGAAGCGCCCCGGCCTTGCCGGCGCGGTCCACGATCTCGCCGACCAGGCGCCCGCTGAGCGCACCGTCCACGATCTCGAGGTGGTTGGCCTCGAGGTAGTCGACGCCGAGCTCGGCCATCAGGGGACCGAGGACCTCGACAAAGCCACCCGACACGACGGCCGGAACGTAGCCGAGCCGCCGCAGCGTGCGCAGCAACGTGCGCGCGCCCGGGGTGAGGCGCAGCCTCGCGCGCACGTCGTCGAGCACCGTGGCGGGCAGCCCCTCGAGCAGGGCCACGCGTCGGCGCAGCGATTCCGCGAAGTCGATCTCGCCGGCCATGGCCAGCTCGGTGATCGCCGAGACGTCCGTGGCGCGACCGCACTCGTCGGCCAGGAGGTCGATGACCTCGTCCTGGAGGAGCGTCGAGTCGGCGTCCATCACCACGAGGTGCTTGGACCGGCGGTGCAGACCGGCGCGCTGGACCGCCAAATCGAGTCCAATGGCCTTCGCGATCGTCGTGAGCCCTTCGCGAAGCGCCGCGTGATCGGCTCCGCGCACCACCAGCTCGTAGCAGTCGACGGGGTAACTCGCCAAGTGGACGATCCGCTCACACGTCGAACCGCTCCGGGCGATCGCCGCGAAGAGACCTTCCAGCTGGCCGGCGGAAATCTTCGGGGCCAGGACCGTGACCAGGAGGCGGTGGCCCTCGCCCGTCTCGCTCGGCGTCACCTCCTCGACCGTCGCGGTGATGCCCCCGCCCACGATGTTCCTGCGAGCGAGGGCCGCCTCGATCGCCGAGCGCGTCGGTCCCGGCGAGACGACCTCGGCGCACAGCACCAGAGCGCCGCGAATCGTAATCTGCGCGACGTCGGTGATCTCCACGCCGTGGTCGCTCAGTGAGGTGAGGGCCGCGAAGAGCTCTCTACCAACGCCGACGCGGTCCGGGCCGCTCACGGTCACGAGAAAGGTGGTCGGTGCCATGCCAGAAGCGTAGATGTTAAAGCGAGCGTCTCAATTGAGCGGCCCGTCCTGCGCGGCCCGGATGGCGCGCACCTCGGCGACGTGCTCGTCGGTGCGCGCGTCGAACCCCCAGAGTCTCGGCAGCGCCACGGCGACACCCGCCACCGAGCCAGTGCAGGCGAGGCCACCGAAGGTGAGCGAGAAGCGCAACGTCGTCCAGGCGGCCATGACGCCGGCGCGGAACTGACCGGCCGTCGGTCCGAGGGAGTAGGAGATCATCTCGATGCCGGCCATGCGTCCGCGCACCAGTGGCGGGATCGACTCGTTCCACATCGTCGCGCGGAAAATCCCACTGATTGCGTCGGCTCCCCCGGCGACGAAGAGCCCCGCCAAGACGAGCCCGAGCGACGGCGAGTAGCCGAACAGGGCGATGCCGAGTCCCCACAGGGCCGCGGCCGCGACGACGGCCCGTCCGTAGCGGTGAACCCGACGGGTCCAGGCGGACGTCAGCGTCGCGACGAGGGCGCCGGTCGGTATCCCGCAGTAGAGCAGGCTGAGCGCGTAGGTCTCGTGGAAGCGCGCCGCCACGAAGGGCAGCATCACGACCGGGAACGCGAGCACCATCGCGAGCATGTCGATGATGTAGGTCCCGACGATGTCGGGACGCGACATCGCGTAGCGCAGCCCGGACGTCAGTGCCGACACCTGGCTCTCGTCGACCGAATCACGGGGCACCGTCGCGTGCAGCGACGCCAGCAGGAGAAGTGAGATGGTGAAGGTCACGAGATTGGCGACGTAGACGGTCGCCGGCCCGAGCGCCACGGCGGCCAGACCGCCCAGGGCGGGGCCGATGATCGACGCCGTCGTGTAGCGAATGTTGGCGAGCGCGGCGGCGGCGCGTTGCATGTGGTGGGGGACGAAGACTTGGTTGAGCGCCTCGATGCTCGGGCGCTGCAGGCCGGAGGCCCCCGCCACGACGAAGGCGTCGGCGTAGAGCACCCAGGCCGCCGGGTGGGCCAGCAGGGCGTTGATTACCAGCACCGCGGTCGAGAGCATCAGCACCACCTCCATTGAGATGATGAGCCGGCGCCGGTTCAGCCGGTCGGCGAGGACGCCCCCGTAGAGTCCGAAGACGACGAGCGGGAGCAGTTCGGCCAGACCGAGCGAACCGACCGCCAACGTCGAGTGGGTCAGGTTCTTCAGCTGGTAGGGCACGGTCACGTAGGTGGCCTGGCTACCGAGCGAGGTGATCAGCCCCGTGATGTAGAGCCGCCGGTACTGCTTGGAAACGCGAAGCGGCCCGAGGTCGACGCCCAACCTTCGTCCGCTCACGCCCCCGCTCCGGCCTGCCATCCGTCCTTCGCGCTGTAGTGGCGAAGCACCTTCGCCGGGACCCCGCCGAGTACGACGTGGTCCGGGAACTCCCCGCGCACGACCGCGCCGGCCGCCACGACCGTGTTGCGCCCAAGGACCGTACCCGGCAGGATCACCACGTTGGCGCCGAGCCAGCTGCCCGAGCCGATCCGCACCGCGGCCTCGGTCGGCCTCTGCCAGCCGACGGCGACGTCGGGATCGGTGTACGAGTGGTTCTGGTCGGTGATGTACACGTAGGGACCGGTTTGGATCTCGTCGCCCAATTCGATCGACCAGTGACCGATGATGTGCGAGCCCCGTCCGATGATGCACTTGCGTCCGATGGACACCACGGGCGTACTCAGCATGGTCTGTTCGGCGCTGATGCCCGCCGTCAGGCAGACGTTCGGCCCAATGAGCGTCTCGTCGCCGATCGAGAGGTAGCGCTCGTTGTAGATCACGCCTTGGGGAGCCATGAGGGCGGCGCGATCACCGAAGTAGTGGAACTGGCGGGCGTAGGGATCATCCGGGCCCACGGTCGCGACCTCGTTGAGGAAGCGGCGCGTCGCACGCACGCGCGCGCCGAGGTAGTGGCGAAACCGCAGTCGGAGATTCACTGGGGTCACGCTACAACCAGGTCGAGGCGCATCAATGAGGCGTCGTCGACCGGCCGGCGAGGAGGTGGTGAACCGTCAATTCAGCGTGGATGGGCTCGTCATCTCGGAGCAGTCGAATCGTCCGCCGTACACTCGACCTGGTGAACCGTACGACCCGCCTGACCGTCGTCCTCTGCCTCAACTTGGCCCTCATCGGAGGATTGGTCACCGTCGGTGTGACTGCTCACTCCCTCGGCGTACTCGCGGCCGCAGGCGACTACTTCGCCGACGCCATCGGAATCGGCGTAAGCCTCCTCGCGATCACGCTCAGCCGCCGTCCGGCAACCGTCCGACGACCCCACGGATACGCGAAGGCCACCACGGTCGCGGCCCTCCTCAACGGAGCCCTGCTGCTGTTGATAGTGGTGCTCGTCATCGTTGAGGGCGTGCACCGTCTCGCGACCGGCGCCGGTCGCGTTCATGGGCTTCCCGTGGTGATCGCGAGTGCGGCGGCGGCCATTGCCATGCTGATTGGCGCCCTGATTCTTAGGAGTGACTCGGCGGAACTTGACGACGACGACGGCGATCGCGCCAACATGAGGGCCGTCCTGCTCGACACCGTGGCCGACGCCGCCGCCGCGGCCGGAGCCGCCATTGCCGGCGTGATCATCGTTGTCACCGGTGGTCATTACTGGCTCGACCCGGCGGTCGCCCTCGTCATCGCTGGCGTCGTTGGCTATCACGTGATCGTCCTTCTCCAACAAGTAGCGCGCACCCTTCACCGACCAATTCATTGACGGAATTCTTTAGGACCTCAGCTAGGAAAAACCGCTGGACGAGGCCACGGTGAGAGCACCATTTTTTACTAAACGTCCGGCAATACTTCGCGAACGTGACGAACGGACGGTGCGGCCTAGTCCAGCGAGATCGGAGCGTCGATGTCGATCTCGTTAGCCGTGGCGACGACGTCGGGCAGCAGGGCCTGGGCCATGCGCTCGCGGACGCGCGCGTCGATCTCGGCCATCGTCTGGGGGTTCTCACGCAAGAAGGCCTTCACGTTCTCTCGTCCCTGGCCCATCTGTTCGCCCTCGTAGGTGAACCAGGCGCCGGCCTTCTTCACGAAGCCCAACTCGACGGCGACGTCGAGCACCGAGCCCTCCCGGCTGATGCCCTGGCCGTACATGATGTCGAACTCGGCCTGTTTGAAAGGCGCGGCGCACTTATTCTTCACGACCTTCACGCGGGTACGGTTGCCGACGACGTCAGTGCCGTCCTTGATCGATTCGATACGACGGATGTCGAGGCGGACCGACGCGTAGAACTTGAGCGCCCGCCCGCCTGGCGTTATTTCAGGTGAACCGTAAATCACACCTATTTTTTCTCGCAACTGGTTGATGAACACCGCGACGGTGTTCGACTTGGAGAGTCCGCCCGTCAGCTTGCGTAGAGCCTGGCTCATCAGTCGCGCCTGGAGGCCGACGTGGGTGTCGCCCATGTCGCCCTCGATCTCGGCGCGCGGCGTCAGGGCGGCGACGGAGTCGATGATGATCACGTCGAGCGCGCCCGAGCGGATCAGCATGTCGCAGATCTCGAGGGCCTGCTCGCCGGTGTCGGGCTGGCTGATCAGCAGGTCGTCCACGTTGACGCCGATGGCGCGCGCGTAGACGGGGTCCATTGCGTGCTCGGCGTCGATGTAGGCGCACACGCCACCGTTGCGTTGGGCCTCGGCGACCACGTGCATGGCGAGGGTCGACTTGCCCGAGGACTCGGGACCGTAGAGCTCGACGATGCGTCCGCGGGGCAGCCCGCCGATGCCGAGGGCCATGTCGAGGGCGAGGGCGCCGGTCGGGATGGACTCGATGTTCATGTGCAGGTTCTCGCCCATGCGCATAATCGAGCCCTTGCCGAACTGCTTCTCGATCTGGCCGAGTGCGGCTTCCAGGGCCTTCGCGCGGTCGTCGGTTGCCATTGGTATCTCCTTGTTCTTCGTCAAGAGAGGAACGCTACGAACCTCTTGTGACATCGGTCGGTCTCCACCCGCCATTCACGGTACTACGAACAAGTGTTCGTAAAGAGGATTTCCCGACGACCTTCTAATCATGCCCTCCGAGGGCCACGGTGACCAGACATTTCCAGGGAAACTTGGTCTAATCGACCAGCGCCTGGTACACCAACTGTTGGAGTTCGCGCCGGATCGGGTAGGTCGAGCTCGGCAGCAACTGGGTGTAAAAGCTCACCGTCAGGTCCTCGGTGGGATCGACCCAGAAAACCGTCGACGCCGCGCCTCCCCACCCGAAGGTCCCGTCCGAGACGAGGCTCTTGTGCTTGCGCCGATCGATCACAACCGAGAAGCCGAAGCCGAAGCCGAGGCCCGCGTTATCGACGTCGGCGAAGAGCCCGGTCGCGAACTCCTGGAGGTCGACGTCGTGGGGCAGGTGGTTCTCGGTCATCAGATCGAGCGTCCGGTTCGAGACGAGACGCGTGCCGTTCAGCTCGCCGCCGCGCAGCAGCATGGTCATGAACTGGTGGTAATCGTGCGCGGTCGAGAGCAGGCCGCCGCCGCCGTCGTGCATCAGGTGTGGTTCGAGCACCTGCTGGGCGAGGTCGACGTACGGGAACGACTCACCGTGCAAGGGGACGTAGAGCATCGCCAGGCGGTCCTGCTTCTCGGGCGGGCACCACCAGTCGGTGTCGTGCATCGCGAGCGGTTCGAAGACGCGCTCGCGAAAAACGACGTCGAGCGGCTGGCCGGTCCAGATCTCGATCAGCCGTCCGAGGACCGCGGTCGACTCCGAATAGTTCCACCGACTACCCGGTGGGAATAGCAGCGGGGTCGAGCAGTAGTCGTGCACCGCTCGAGCGAGGTCGTCCTCGGGGAACGAGTGGAAGCCGTAACCCTTGGCCCGATAGATCTCGTCGACCGGGTGGCGGTTCTGGAAGTTGTAGGTGAGACCGCTCGTGTGGCTCAAGAGGTGGTGGACCCGTACCGGCTCGACCGCCGGGACGGTCACCGGTTTGATCGCCGTCCCGCCGGCCCAGACGCGCGGTTCGGCCAGTTCCTCGATCCACTGGCCCACGTCGTCGTTCAAGTCGAAGCGGCCCTCCTCGTAGAGCATCATCGCCGTCACGGCCGTGATTGGCTTGGTCATGGAGTAGATGCGCCAGATCGTGTCGTCGGTGACCTCGAGGCCCTGCTCGCGGTCGCGGTGCCCGCCCCTACCGGACCAGACCAGCTCACCCCCCCTCGAGACGGTGGCCAACCAGCCGGGCAGGCGACGGTCGCCGACGTACTGGTCAAAGTGCGGCTGAATTCGTTCGAGGCGCTGGACGTCGAAACCCATGGCCGACGGGTCAACTCTGATCTCAAGGCTCGACACGTGCACCTCCAGTGGTCCAGGTCGAGACTAAACCAGCCGCGGCGCCCCTCAGTCCAGCCGGTCGAGCGTGCGGCGAAGGGCGTCGAGAGCACTGATCGCGCTGTACGAGCGTATTCGCGGACGGTCGCCCGGGAGACGAAGGACCACGTGCTCGACGACGTCGCCGACGGCCACGCCGACGAAGACCGTGCCGGCCGGCTGGCCGTCCTGCTCCTGCGGCCCGGCCACTCCGGTGACGCTGAGACCCACGTCGGACTTCAACAGCGCCCGAACACCACTCGCCATCGCCTCGGCGGCGACGGCACTGACGACCGGGCCGCGCGGCACGCCCAGGAGTTCGAACTTCACCTCAGAGGCGTAGCTCACGACCCCGCCGCGGAACCACGTTGACGCCCCCGCGATGTTCACCAGGCGACTGGCGATCAGCCCGCCGGTGATGGACTCGGCGACCGCCAACGTCTCGTGGCGCGCGAGCATCCGGGTGGCGATGGCGTCCTCCATCGTCTCGTCGTCGACCCCGAAGATGATGTCGCCGAACTTCTCCTCGATGAGGGCGCGAACGAGCGACTCTTCGTGGACGAGCAGACTCGTGGCGTGCGCGGCGTCGTCGCCGCGCGCGGTGAGCCGGATTTTGATGCCCTCGATGCCCGAGGCGAGGAAGGCAATAGTCACGCGCCCGTCGCCCGTCAGGGCCTCGAAGCGCTCGCCCACGGCCTCGGCGAGACCGGACTCGCTCGCCCCCCACGTGCGCAGCACCCGACTCGTGATCACCGAGGTCTCCCCCGCGTCGCGCTGACGGGTCAGGAGGTCGGGCAGGATCGCGCGTTCGAACATGTCGGTCATTTCGTACGGCACGCCGGGCACGGCGTAGACCACCTTCTGGCCCACCGCGCAGATCAGTCCCGGCGCCGTGCCGCGGGTCTGGGGGATAATCGTGGCGCCGCGGGGAACGTCGGCCTGGAGCAGGTTGTTCTCGGGCATCGCGCGTCCCCGCGACCCGAACATCGCGCGGATCTTCGCCACGATCTCCTCGTCGCGGTCGAGGGCCACGTTCATCACCTCGGCGAGCGCCGCGCGGGTGATGTCGTCCTGAGTCGGCCCGAGTCCGCCGCAGACGATGACCGCGTCACTGCGCGCGAGCGCGGTGCGAAACGCCAGCACGATGCGCTCGTGGTTGTCGCCGACGTGCTGGTGGAAGTGCGAGCCAATCCCGTTCGCCGCGAGCTGCTCGCCGAGCCACTGCGAGTTCGTGTCGGGGATCTGGCCGAGCAGCAGCTCCGTGCCGACCGCGACGATCTCAACTCTCACGGACGCCCACTCGTTTGCCGTCGACGTAGTACCGCCACCCCGTGTAGATCGTCAGGGCCGTCGCGATCCAGATCGTGGTGATCCCGATCCAGACGTGGTGACCGGTAATGGGCAGCACGCAAAAGGCGATGGCCCAGTCCTGCACGAAGGTCTTCCACTTGGCGAGATGGCTGGCCGGGATCGAGACGCCCCTCTTGGAGGCCTTCGAGCGGTACACGCTCATCCAGATCTCGCGCAGCGTGATGAGGGCGGCCGGGGCGATGAAACCAGTTAGTCCGTGCGGTCGCGCCAGGATGATCGCGTAGAGCGCGCCGAGGACGATGACCTTGTCGGCCAGCGGGTCGAGGAACGCGCCCGACGTCGTCGTGCCGTGCCGACGGGCCACGATGCCGTCGAAGTAGTCGGTGAGGGCTGCGAAAAAGCCGACGAGCGACGTCCACCACGAGATCCGGTTCGCGATGATCATGTAGATGAACACCGGCGCGACGAGCAGGCGGATCGTCGTCAGCAGGTTGGCCGGCGTCACGATCGCCGTCTCGCCGTAGGTCGGCCCGGTCGTCATACCTGCACCGCCTCCAGATCCGTTCCGTGACTCGCCACGATCTCACAGTCAACCAGCGTCCCCACCGGCAGTGAGTGCTCAACCATCACAATGCCATCAATCTCGGGGCATTCACGGACACTGCGCCCTACGCCGGGCGAGTCGATGAGGAGCCGCTGGCGGGTGCCGACCAGGGCGTCACGGCGCCGGGCGGTGATCGAGTCCTGGATCTCGCTCACCTCACGGAGCCGCTCGAGCGCCAATTCGTGGGGGACCTGGTGCGCCATGGCGTTGGCCGGCGTGCCCTCCTCGGACGAGAACGTGAAGAAGCCGGCCCAGTCGAGTTGAGCCTCCTCGATGAACTCAATCAGCTCGCGCTGGTCGTCCTCGGTCTCGCCGGGATAACCGAGGATGAACGACGACCGGAACGTGGCGTCGGGCTCGGCGGCGCGGATGGCGGCAATCCGTTCGAGGAATCGGTGGGCGTCACCCCAGCGTCGCATCGCGCGCAGCATCGCTCGAGAGGCGTGCTGGAGAGAGAGGTCGAAGTAGGGGACGCCGGTCTCGAGGATCGTCTCGATGAGCGCGCTCGTGAGACCGGACGGGTAGAGGTAGAGAAGCCGGAGGCGATCGACCTCGCCGCTCAGCGTCTTGGTCAACTCGATCAGGGGCTGGGTGCCTCCCTCGTCGAGCACCTCGACCGGCTCGCCCCGGCCGGCCCGACGGCGGTCGTGACCCCAGCTGGCGAGGTCCTGGGCGATGAGCACCAGTTCGCGCACCCCACCTTCGACGAGCGAGCGAGCCTCGATGAGGATCTCCTCGGTCGAGCGCGACCGTTGGTCGCCTCGAAAGGTCGGGATGGCGCAGAAGCCGCAACGACGGTCGCAGCCCTCGGCGATCTTCACGTAGGCCCAGGGCGTCGCGGACTTCGGACGCGGCAGGTTGAGCAGGTCAAAGGCCGGGACCGGGCGGCGGCGCAGGACGACCGGGGCGACGGTCTGCACCAGACTCATCCCGAAGCCGGCGACGAGGTCGACCTCGGGCAGCGCGGACGCCAGCTCCTCGCCGTAGCGCTCGGCCATGCAGCCGGTCACGACGAGTCGGGCCCGATGCTGCTTGCGATCGGCCAGTTCGAGGACCGTTTCAATGGACTCCTCGCGGGCGGCCTCGATGAAGGCGCAGGTGTTGGCGACGACCAGGTCGGCCCCCTCGGGCGACTCGGCCGGCGCGTAGCCCTGGGACGCGAGCAGTCCCGCCAGCTTGTCGGAGTCGACGTGGTTCTTCGGGCACCCGAGCGTCTCGATCCAGTACCTCAAGAAGATCTCCTCATGTAATGGCACCACCGAGCGCACTGCGCTCGGTGGTGATGGCGGAGAGGGAGGGATTCGAACCCTCGGGCCCACTTTCGCAGGCCGCATTCTTAGCAGGAATGTGGTTTAAACCGAACTCACCCACCTCTCCCAGCCGCTCCATCCTAGTAAAGAGAGGTCGCGCGGGAAATGAAACTACCATTTCCCGGGCCGCTCGTCGGATCCGGCCCCGAGCGCGGCGACGGAACCCAGAATTGCGTCAAATGCGAGCGTTACACTGACGGTCACCACTTCGTGGCCACTCATCAGAAGGGATTCACATGCGCAATCTCCGACTCGCCCTCGCCGGTCTCGTAGGCCTCTCCACGATCGGCGTCGCGACGCTCACCTCGGGCCTCACCGCGAACGCCGCTTCGACTTCGCTCGCGACCTGCAAGACGACGATCGCCTCGCACGAGTACGCCAAGGGCAAACTCACGGTCGCGACCGACAATCCCACCTACACCCCCTGGTTCGTCAACAACAAGCCCACCAACGCGAAGGGCTACGAGTCGGCCTTCGTCTACGCGCTCGCTTCGGTGCTCGGCGTGTCCCAGTCCAACGTTCAGTGGGTCACCGAGCCCTTCAACGCCAGCTACACGCCCGGCACGAAGAAGTTCGACTTCGACATCAACGAGATCTCCTACACGCCAGCGCGCGCCCGGGTCGTCACCTTCTCCCACAGCTACTACGACGTCCAGCAATCGATCGTCGCGCTGAAGACCAACAAGATCGTGACGCACCACTCGCCCGCGGATTTGAAGACCTACCAGTACGGTGACCAGATCGGCACGACCGGTCTCTTGTACATCGCCGAGCACATCAAGCCCACGAAGTCGGCCCGCGTCTACTCGACCCTCGCCAACTCGATCTCGGCGCTCCAGAACGGACAGATCGACGCCCTGGTGATCGACACCCCGACGGGCCAGTACATGGCGGCCGCGCAGATCACCGACAAGAACAAGAAGCCCGACGCCACCCAGGTCGGTCAGTTCCCGAGCGTCGGCGAACACTACGGGCTCTTGTTCCAGAAGAACAGCCCGCTCGTTGGTTGCGTCAACGTCGCCATCGCGGCCTTGAAGATGAACGGAACGCTGAAGATGCTGCAGAACAGGTGGCTGAACATCTACACCAGCGTGCCGGCCATCAAGCCGTAGCAATCGTGTCGCTGGAAACCGACGAGAGTCGGTTCGAATCGCCACCCAGCCTCTTCATGCCTCACTACCGACGCCTCTGGGCCGGGCGGCGAGGGCTCTGGGCGAGCATCCTCTCGACGGCCCTGATCCTCGGCGGGATCGTCGCGATCTTCTACTTGGCTCCCGGTGGCGCCTCGGTACGGTACTTCTTCTTCAACCCCCGCGAGATGTGGGCGGCCTTCATCGGGGACCCGGCCCACGGCATCAGCTCGGTGGGACTCGGCCTGCTCACCAATATCTGGATGTTCCTCGTCGCTGAGGTGCTGGTCCTCGTCTTCGGGCTCCTCATCGCCTGGACCCGCATCAGCCGGTCGCCGGTACTCTTGCCCTTCCGACTCCTCGCAACGATCTACACCGACATCTTTCGAGGGATCCCAATCCTGCTGGTGGTCTTCATGGTCGGCTTCGGGGTGCCCGGTCTGCGGCTCGGCTTCATCTCGAACCAGTCGCTCGCGGTCTACGGATGCTCCGCGCTGGTCATCACCTACAGCGCCTACGTCGCCGAGGTCTTCCGCGCGGGCATCTACTCGGTGCCCCACGGGCAGCTCCTCGCCGCGCGGTCGCTCGGACTCACGTACTCGACGACGATGCGCCGCGTGATCCTTCCCCAGGCCGTTCGTACCGTCATCCCACCGTTGCTCAACGACTTCATCTCACTGCAGAAGGACACGGCCTTGGTCTCAGTCCTGGGTGCCGTGGAGGCGACTCAGGCGGCCAACATCTTCCAGTCGGCCAACTTCAACTCCAGCGGCTACGTCGTGGCGTCACTGCTGTTCCTGGCCCTCACCATTCCGATGACTCGGTTCACCGATCACCTCATTGCGCGAGACCGCACTCGCCGCTTGGCGAGTACGTGATGGACGTGGTCCTCGAGCTCGACTCGGTGACAAAGCGCTTCGGGGACAACGAGGTGCTACGCGGCGTCTCGCTCCAACTCCATCGCCACGAAGTCGTCTGCCTCATCGGCGCGTCGGGTTCCGGCAAGTCCACCCTGCTGCGTTGCGCCAACCTCCTCGAACAGATCGACGGAGGCACGATCTCGCTGTTCGGTCAGTCCCTGCTCGACGAGCGGATCGACCCCGACCTCGTTCGGCGCCACATCGGCATGGTCTTCCAGTCCTTCAACCTCTTTCCTCACCTCAGCGTGCTCGAGAACATCCTCATTGGACCGGTGCGTGCCCAGCACCGCAAGCGCGCCGACGTCCTGGGCGAGGCCACGGCACTCCTGGAACGGATTGGACTGCACAATCGGGCGAGCGATTTCCCTGATCGACTCTCCGGCGGTCAGCAGCAGCGGGTCGCGATCGTGCGCGCGCTCGCGATGCAACCCTCGTTGCTCCTGCTCGACGAGGTGACGAGCGCCCTCGACCCCACCCTGGTTGGCGAGGTGCTCGACCTTCTCGTGGACCTCGCGCACCACGGCACGACAATGTTGATCGCCACCCACGAGATGAACTTCGCGCGTGACGTGGCCCAGCAGGTGGTCTATCTGGACCGCGGGGTGATCGTGGAACAGGGGACGCCCGAACAACTCTTCTCGAACCCGCAACAAGATTCGACCCGAGCGTTCCTCGAACGGGTGCGTTAGGAGGCCTGCGCGCGGATCTCGGGCAGTGTCACGACGAGGTCGAACAGCTCCTGGTCGCGGTCCCAAGTCAGGTGAGCACGAACCTGCTCGAGTGCCAGCCAGACCAACTCGTCGACCTCCTCGGTCGGCGCGAACTCGCCCCGGTCGACCGACATGAGGTAGTAAGCGACGATCTTGGGCTTGCCCTTGCGGTGGGTGTAGTTGGTCGTGCCGACGAAGCGCACCACGTCGCAGCGCATGCCGGTCTCCTCATGGACCTCACGCAGCGCGGCCTGCTCGAAGGTCTCGCCCTCGTCGAGTTTGCCCTTGGGGAAGGTCCAGTCGCCACGGGACTCGCGGAAGATGCAGGCGACCTCGACGCGACCCCCGGCGATAAAGCGCGTGACGATCCCACCGGCCGCTCGAATGAGGTCGTTGGGCGAGTCCCTCGGGATTATCAACTCGCCGGTCATGAGGTACACGTCGACAACGGTAGATGAGCCGTTAGCGCAGTCTCGGCATTCGACGGTCCAGTTCGCCAAGATTTCACTTGGCCTACGCTAGTTTCCTTGTTCGTAGCGACGAACCTTCCTGCTTCGTCTCTCCACCTTCCCCGCCGCCGGCGTGGGGGTGGGTACGTACTTTCTCGGAGGAATTCGAGGCGGGCGAGGCGGGCCGCGTGGCACCGCAAACTCCACCGCACACTCGGGAACTCCTGTCTGGCCGGGGTCGGCGCCGCGATCAAACGCAGCCGCAGTAATCCGTAAAGCCGTTGCGAATAGGTGACTATTCCGATAAGATTTAGAGCAATGAAAAAGTTCTTCTCGTTCCCCAACCCGGTCAACGACGCCGCCGCCCGCACCGTCGCGATCGGCGTTTTCACGATGTCGGTGGTCGCCCTCGCGACCAACACCGCCTGGCTCCTGATTCCCCTGACCTACGGCTTCCTCGCGCGCGTCGCCGCCGGCCCGAAGATCTCGCCCCTCGGCCAGTTCGCCGTTCGCGTCTGCGCGCCGCGCCTCACGTCGTGGCAGAAACTCGTGCCCGGTCCTCCCAAGCGCTTCGCCCAGGCCCTGGGACTGGTCATGTCGCTCACCGCCACGATCGTCTGGCTCAGCGCCGGATGGACCTACGCCCGCTGGATTCTGCTGCTGCTCATCGGCGGATCGTCGCTGGAGGGCTTCGCCGGCTACTGCATCGGCTGCACCATCTTTGGCTGGCTGATCCGCGCCGGGCTGGTGCCCGAGGCCGTCTGCGCCGAGTGCGGCGACCTCACGTCGCGTTACGCCGCGGCCGGGTTCGCGCCCGAGTAAAGAATCCCTAACAGTTTTCACAACTCTCGGCATTGCCCGACGGATCAGTCCCACTCCTTCGTAGGCTGACCCCATGGCGCGACCACCACGATCCCTCTGGCCGGTCCTCGCCCTCAGCGTCGCGTTGGTTGGCGTCGGACTGCCGTCAACGGCCATCGCCGTCGAAGCGCGCTTGTCGGTCGCCGGTTCGTCACCGATCCCCGCCGCCGACACCGTGGTGCACCGTTCGATCTCAACCACCTTCGACGTCACGTTGCGCGCGAGCAGCGACTCCGCACTCACGACGTTCCTGGCCGGCCTGTCGAACCCCGCGTCGGCGAACTACCACCGGTACCTCACCACGACGCAGTTCGCCCGCCGCTTCGGCGCCAGTCGCGCCACCGTGGCTGCAGTGCGCTCGTACTTCGTCGGCTTCGGACTTCGCGGCGGGCGCTTGAGCAAGGGACGCATCGTGCTGCACCTGAGCGGCTCGACCACCGACATTGCTCGCGCGTTCGCCACGCCGCTGGCCACCGTCCGACGAGCCGACGGAGTCCTCGCCGCACAATTCACCGCACCGGCCACCCTGCCGGCCTCGATCGCGCGCGACGTCGCGGGCGTCGCCGGCCTCTCGACGGTGACGCCACCCACGGCGAACCTCGTGAGGCCTCACGCGAGCCCGGCCGTGACCACCCCGACCACGTGCCCCTCGGCCGGCAGCCAAAGCGGCACCACGCCGAACTCGCTGGGCGGCTACACCGCGATCCAACAGGCGCAGGCCTACGGGCTCAGCACCGCCTGGGCAGCCGGTCACACCGGCGTCGGTCAGACGATTGCCGCCTACGAACTGAGCGCCTACGACCCGGCCGACCTCGCGGTCTACTTCAGTTGCTACGGCCTCAACCCGTCGGTCACCGTCCGGTCCGTCGACGGCGGGCCCGTCGGCGCCTACGACAACGAGCCGACCCTCGACGTCGAGCAGGCCGCCGTGCTCGCCCCGGGCGCCGCCATCAAGATCTACCAGGGTCCCAACACCTCCTCGGGCCCGACCGACGTCTACCAGGCGATCGCCGACGACAACACCGCGACGATTGTCACGACCTCGTGGGGGACGTGCGAATCCGACCCCAGTGGCGACGTCGCGGCCGAGCAGCCGATTTTCCAGCAGATGGCGGCCCAGGGCCAGACCATCATCTCAGCGGCCGGTGACAACGGATCGTCGGACTGCCACGGCATCAC
>JAYSQJ010000125.1:0-2567 GCA_043721635.1 Acidimicrobiales bacterium
CGGGATGAACGACTGGGTCGTGCCCGAGCTGCACTGGGACGACGCCTACGTGCCCGACCGCGGGCCGGTCTTAAGCGACGAGGACCTGTCGGGCATGGCTGAGTTCTTCCGCTACAGCAACGTCAACGCCGACCACGTCGCGGCCCGGACCATTCCGGGCTCGGACGAGAAGGGTGCCTACTTCATCCGGGGTTCGGGCCACGACGAGTTCGGCCACTACACCGAGAGCCCCGACGAGTACCAGCTGGTCGTGGACCGGTTGAAGCAGAAGCACGCCTCGACCGCTGCGCACCTGCCGGCCCCGATCGTCGAGCGCCGCCACGGCGCCACGGTTGGCGTGCTGACGCTCGGCGGCTGCGACCTGGCGGTGCGCGAGGCGCTGCACATCCTCGACGAGGCCGGCATCGCGTGCGACTTCATGCGGGTCCGGGGCTTCCCGTTCGTTCCCGAGGTTCGCCGGTTCGTCGAAGAGCACCACGACTGCTTCGTCGTGGAGCAGAACCGCGACGCGCAGCTGCGCTCGCTCATCACCTTGGAGACCGGCGCCGCGCTCGAGAGCATGCACCCGGTCCTCGCCTACGGGGGCTTCCCGCTCAGCGCCAAGCAGGTCGTCGACGCCGTCCTCGCGAAGTTGGAGAACTAACGATGCCCTCGATCACCAAGCCCCTGATCCCGCTCGCGCCACTGCCCAAGAACGACCTCGGCCTCACGATCCGCGACTACGAGGGCGCGATGTCGACGCTGTGCGCGGGATGTGGCCACGACTCGGTCACCGCCGCCATCGTGCAGACCTTCTGGGAGCTCTCGACCCCGCCGCGCAGCATCGCCAAGCTGAGCGGCATCGGCTGCTCCTCGAAGACGCCCACCTACTTCGTGCGCGGCGCGCACGGCTTCAACTCGGCCCACGGCCGCATGGTGCCGATCGCCACGGGCGCCAACGCCGCCAACCGCGAACTGACCTACATCGGCATCTCGGGCGACGGCGACTCGCTCTCGATCGGACTCGGACATCTCATGCACGGCATCCGGCGCAACGTGAAGATGGTCTACGTCATTGAGAACAACGGCGTCTACGGCCTCACCAAGGGCCAGATGTCGGCCTCGGCCGACATTGGATCGCGTCCGAAGAAGGGCGAGGCGAACCTGCTGGCCCCCATCGACCCGATCACGCTCGGCCTCAGCCTCGGCGCGACGTTTCTCGCGCGCAGCTTCTCGGGCGACAAGGAGCAGCTCGTGCCGATCCTGAAGGCCGCGGTCGCCCACAACGGCTTCGCCCTGATCGACGTGATCTCGCCCTGCGTCACCTTCAACGACCACGAGGGCTCGACCAAGAGCTACAAGTTCATGCGCGAGCACGAAGTCAAAGAGGTCCAGACCGACTTCGTACCGGTGCGCACCGAGATCCGCGCCAAGATCCCCGCCGACGGCGCGACCGAGGTCACCATGCACGACGGCAGCGTCGTGCGGTTCCGCTCGGTGCCGACCGGCTACGACCCCCACGACCGCCTCAAGGTCGAGGAGTACATCCGCGACCGTCAGGGCCGCGGCGAGATCGTCACCGGTCTGCTCTACGTCGACGAGACCGCGAAGGAGGTCCACGAGCTGAACGACACCCCGGCCCAGGGGCTCAACAAGGTCCCCTTCGCCAAGCTCTGCCCGGGCAGCGCCGAACTGGCCGCCATGCAGCAGGACTTTCGCTAATACGCTGAAGATAGTGGTCCGGTGAGGGCCGAAGAAGCGACGAGGACAAAGTGGCCGAGCACGACGATCTGACGCGCGAAGTGGGCGGCGAGGCCGCCTGCTACGCCCACCTGCTCTGTCCGCAGTGTGGCGCGGTCCTCGACGGCAACGAGCACCGGCCCGACTGCACGTGGACGTTCGAAGACCCCCTCACCACCCCCGTCGAATAGGACGGCGCTGGATCTGTGCAACGTCGTCGCCGCTCGACGCCGCGTCATCACGGGATCGGCCGTTCGGCCCGGTCAGCGCCGCCCCGACACTCCTCCAGTGAATCTCCAAGGGCCGCTCGAGGGCGTCGCGCCCACCCCCGACCGACTGGCGACGACGCAACTCAAAGAGACCCAACTATTGCAGTGGCGCCGGTTTCACGAACAGGTTCGCGGTGGGCCGCGTCGGAGGGGCAACGAACTGTCAGCGCGAGGTGATTCCTAGGCGCCTGCCGTCGTGCCACGTTGACGGCGCGTCCGGGCGCGGCGACGCACGCCACACCGGCCACTGGCGACGACGCCCACAGAAGCCCTGAAACCTTCTCAATGACTTCATGACGAGCCACGACGCCACTACGGTCTTCTGCTATTCTCTATTAAATCCATAGAAATTAATGATAATTGAGGAGAACCAATGAACAAGACCGTTCTGGGCAGAGTCGCGACCCTCGGAGTGACCCTGGTGCCCCTCGCCCTCCTCGCGACGACGTCGTCGGCGGCGACCCCTTCGAGCGTCAACGTCGTGGGCTACTCAATCGTCGCAAACGCGTACACCGCATTGGAAACGGCCTTCCAGCACACCCTCGCGGGAGAAGGAGTGTCCTTTACCAACTCCTTTGG
>JAYSQJ010000126.1:0-2915 GCA_043721635.1 Acidimicrobiales bacterium
GTTCATCTTCTCCAAACCCGGCCAGTTGCTATGGCTGCACTACTTCTTCCGCCCGACCCTGGCGTCGCTCGCCACGCGGCTGAAGACGAAGCTCTACACGCCCCGAGTCATGACCAGAGTCTCGTCACTCGGCGGCTGGACCAAGGTCGATCTCAAGTTCTTCGCCCCGGCTGGCATCATCACCCAGGCCGAAGCAGTCCATGGTTTCACCAGTTAGCCAGCGACCTCGCTGGACCGAAGCGCCGCCAGCCCCAAGGTTCTGGCGGCGCTCGCGGTCCCGCCTCGCGGCCGGCACTCGCCTCGCCGCAGGAGTGTCACTCGTCACCGGCTACCTCTCGATCATCGTACTGCTGCCGATCGCCGCGCTCGTAGCCCACGGCTTCTCGCTCGATGTCGCGACGAAAGGTTGGGGGCCGGCCTTTTGGCACTGGCACGTCCACGCCGACCTCGGCCTCTTCTGGTCCGCGGTGACCCAGCCAGCGGCGATCAGCGCCATTCGGCTGTCGCTCGGGCTCTCGCTTGGCGTCGCCGCGATCAACGCGGTGATGGGCGTGGCCATTGCGTGGGTGCTGGTGCGCGACCGCTTCTTTGGCCGGTGGGCGATCGAGGCGGTGATCGACCTGCCCTTCGCGCTGCCCACCATCGTCGTGGGCGTCGTGCTCCTCTCGCTCTACGGCGTGGCGAGCCCCGTCGGGATCAACCTCTTCGAGACCTGGCTGGGTCTCATGGTCGCGTTGTTGTTCGTCACGCTCCCCTTCTCGGTGCGCGCGGTGCAACCGGTGCTGGCCTCCCTCGACGGCGAGGCCGAGGCGGCGGCCACGTCGCTCGGCGCCGGTGGTCTGCGGACCTTCTGCTCGGTCGTCCTGCCGTCGCTCTGGCCGGCCGTGCTCAGCGGCTTCGGGCTGGCCTTCGCGCGCGCCGTCGGCGAGTTCGGGTCGATCTCGCTGATCGCCGGAGGCATCGGGCGAACGACGACGGCCTCGGCCTACATCTACGGCCTGACTGAAGGGTTCCTCTGGAGCAGCGCCGCCGCGGTGTCGACGGCGCTGCTGCTGGTCAGCCTCGCGGTCCTGGTCTCGTCCAACGTGCTGGCCCGCCGAGTCCAGCGACGGCTCGCGCCATGAGCCACGCGGCGCGAACGTGGTTGGTGCGCGTCGCCGTGATCCTCTACCTCGGCGCCCTCGTCGGCCTGCCGGTCGTCTTCCTGTTCGACCGGGCCCTGGGCCAGGGTCTCGCCGCCTTCTGGGTCCAGGTCACCCGACCCGACGCCGTCGCCGCACTGAAGCTCTCCGCCGAGGTGGCCCTGGTCGCCGTGCCGCTCAACACCGTCGTCGGCGTCGGCGCCGCGCTGTTACTGGCGCGCCGGACGTTCATCGGCCACCGCGCGCTGACGACGGCCTTCGACGTGCCCGTCGCGGTCTCGCCCATCATCATCGGCGTCGCCCTGGTCCTGGCCTACTCGCGAATCGGCTGGACCGGGGCCTGGCTCTCCGCCCACGGCGTCCGGATCCTGTTCTCGCCCGCCGGCATCGTGCTCGCGACCGTCGCCGTGTCACTCCCCTACGTGCTGCGCTCGGTGCTGCCGGTCCTCGTGGAGGTTGGAAGTGAACAGGAGCAGGCCGCGCGCACCCTCGGGGCCGGCGACCTGCGCATCTTCTGGCAGGTGACGCTCCCGGCCATCCGCTGGGGTGTCCTCTACGGCGTGACCCTCACGATCGCCAGGACGCTCGGCGAGTTCGGCGCGGTCCTCGTGGTGTCGGGCAACATCTCGGGGAGGACCCAGACGCTGCCCATCTACATCTACGACCGCTGGGACCAGAGCTACAACACCCTCGGCGCCTTCGCCGGCGCCCTGGTCTTGGCCACCATCTCTATCGTGGCGCTGGCGATCCTGTCGACACTTCGTTCCCGCGAGAGGAGACTCCATGTCGATATCGCTTAGCCACCTTACGAAGCGCTACGGCCCGAGCACCGTCGTCGATGACGTCAGCGTCGAGATCGCCGCCGGTTCATTGACGGCCGTGCTCGGGCCGTCGGGCTCGGGCAAGTCAACGCTGCTGAAGCTCATCAGCGGCCTCGAGACCCTCGACGGCGGCCGAGTCGTCATCGAGGGCGTCGACGTCACCGACGTCGACGCCCGATACCGCGACATCGGCTTCTGCTTCCAGCACTACGCGCCGTTTCGTCACATGACGGTGGCGAAGAACGTCGCCTTCGGGCTCAAGGTCCGCAAGCGACCCCGGGACGAGATCGGGCGCAAGGTGGACGAACTGTTGGAGTTGGTGAAGCTCGAGCACCGGGCCGACGCCTACCCCGCCCAGCTGTCCGGTGGCGAACGCCAGCGCATGGCCCTCGCCCGGGCCCTGGCGATTGCACCGCGGGTGCTCTTGCTCGACGAGCCCTTCGGCGCCCTCGACGCGCAGGTCCGCACGGAGCTGCGCCAATGGATCAAGGAGCTGCACCGGCAGATCCACGTCACGACGATCCTCGTCACCCACGACCAGGACGAGGCCATGGAGGTCGCCGACCAACTGCTGATCATGCACCACGGCCGGATCGAGCAGACCGGGCGGCCCACCGACCTCTACCAACGGCCCTCGACGCCCTTCGTCCACGGGTTCCTCGGGCCGACCACCCTCTTCAAGGGCGAGGTCGTTCGCCCGCACGACCTGGCGCTACTCGCCCCCGGACACGGCGTCATCGACGGCACGGTCTCGTCCATCACGGACCTGGGCTTCGAGGTCCGAGTGGTGGTCCTCTTGAGCAATGGGTCGACACCGTGGGTGCAGCTCAGTCGCAACGAATTCGATCGACTGCGCCTGCAGGTTGATTCGCCGGTCTCGATGCGCGAGCGCGACCGACGCCTCGAGTCGGGGTCCGCGTTGACGCGTGCGACCCAATCGCGTCGATAAGGT
>JAYSQJ010000127.1:0-10799 GCA_043721635.1 Acidimicrobiales bacterium
GACGGACCGCATTGGCGACAGCTCTGCACCTGCCTCTTGGGTGGGCAGCCGGTTAATCCGCCGATGCTACCGGCGCCATACGCTGGATTCATGACCACCGAAGCGCGGGCAAGCGCGGGGACGACGGTGCACACCGTTGGACACGGCACGCTCGCCTCCGACGCCTTCACTGCACTGCTCAATGGCGCCCACATTGAATGCGTGGCTGACGTGCGGTCGTTTCCGGGCAGTCGCCATAACCCGCAGTTCGGTCGCCAAGAGATGGAGCGGTGGATGCCGGCCGCCGGCATTGGTTATGTCTGGACGTCCAACTTAGGGGGACGTCGTCGACCCGTGGAGGGCTCAAAACACGTGGCGCTGCGTCATGTCTCGTTTCGCGCCTACGCCGACTACATGGAGACTCCGGACTTTCTCACCGGCGTCGAGGCACTCCTAACGCTCGTCGGCGAGAGGTCAACGGCAGTGATGTGCAGCGAGTCGGTGTGGTGGCGATGCCATCGGCGGCTTCTTGCCGATTACCTGGTACTGGTGAAGGGCGCGAACGTGGACCACCTCATGCACGACGGCCGTCTCTTCTCTCATACCCTCACTGACGGCGTGCGTCTCGATAGAGGTGCCCTGATCTACGACGTCGAGGCGACGCTACCGCTGCAGACGATCTGACGGGGATTTACTTGTCACGGCGCCGGTGCGACCGTACTGCCCCAGGTGCACTACCAACACCGCGTGACTGCTAGAGGAACTCGATGTTGCGGCCTAGAAAATGACCCTACGTGCAAACTAGTAATGACTCGCCGACAATTTTGTCGTTGCGAGTGAGTCAGTTTCGTCACTGACCCTGAGTGCCCCCGACAGGAGTCGAACCTGCGCACATGGCTTCGGAGGCCAATGCTCTATCCGCTGAGCTACGAGGGCGGCAGTTCCAGCCTACCGGACGGTAGTTTCTCGGTTCGCCTTCGAACGACCGACAACAACTTCTAATGTTGCTGCATGGGTGCCGAACCGATCCTCGCTTCCCTCCTACCCGATACGGCGACGCTGAGCGCCACCGACGTCACGGTCGGGGGCGTCTCCCTATGCGACCTCGCGGCGACCTTCGGGACGCCGCTGTTCGTCTATGACGAGGCGACTCTACGGTCGCGGTGCCGCGAGGCCGCCGCATCCTTCGACGACGGCGTCGCCTACGCTTCCAAGGCCTTCCTCTGTGGCGCCATGGCCCGCCTGGCCTTCGAGGAGGGGCTCTGCATCGACGTGGCGACCGGCGGCGAGCTGGACATCGTGTTGCGCTCGGGCATCCCGGCGAACCGGGTCATCATGCACGGCAACAACAAGTCTCACGATGAATTGGAGCGGGCCGTCGCCGTCGGCGTCCACCGCGTGGTCGTCGACAACTTCGACGAGATTGAGCGGCTGCGAGCGATGGTCGGTCCGACGACGCCGCTCGACTGCCTGGTGCGGGTCACGCCGGGCGTCGAGGCCCACACCCACGAGTTCGTGCGTACCGGCCAAGAGGACACGAAGTTCGGTTTCTCGGTGGCGACCGGCGAGGCCCGCCAGGCCATCTCGCTGCTGCGCGAGATCCCGGGACTTTCCTTGCACGGCGTCCACGCCCACATTGGCTCGCAGATCTTCGACGTCGCCGGCTTCGTCGAGACCATGACGATCCTCGCGGGCTTCACGCGCGACGACCACTTCGACGAGCTCTGCGTTGGCGGGGGCCTCGGCGTTGCGTACGTCGCGGGCGAGTCGGCGCCGTCGCTGAGCGAGTGGGGGCGGGCCATACGCGACGCCGCACGCCAGGCCGGGCTGGACGAGAGGGTCCGGCTCATCGCCGAGCCGGGTCGCTCGATCGTGGCTCAGGCCGGTCTCACGCTGTACCGGGTCGGGGCGGTGAAGCCGGTGACCCAGCGCACGTACATGGCCGTGGACGGAGGCATGAGCGACAATCCCCGACCGGTCCTCTACGGCTCGGGCTACGAGGCCTTCGACGTCGGCCAGCCCCTCGCCGAACGGCGCCAGGCCGTGCGGCTCGTCGGCAAGCACTGCGAGAGCGGTGACGTCCTGATCGACGAGGCGTGGCTGGCGTCATCGACCGGCGTCGACAGCATCATCGCGACCCCGGTGACCGGTGCCTACGGCTACTCAATGGCTTCAAACTACAACCGCGCCACCCGTCCGGCGGTCGTGTTCGTCGCTCACGGTCACGCGCGCGAGGTGCTCCGACGCGAGACCTTCGAAGACCTGGTGCGACTCGAAGTCTGAGCGGCGTCCGAGAATGCGTCGGTTAGCCTTGACGGGTGGACAAGCCAGTCATTCGTGTCGGAATCATTGGGGCCGGCTTCGTTGGCAGCGCCCTCGTCCAACTCCTGATTGACTCGAGCCGCCACGCGGCCCTGCTGGACGCGGCGACCGGACCGATTGAGCTGGTCGGCGTGGCCGTTCGCGACGGCGCGAAGCCCCGTCCCGGGGTCCCGGCGGGATTGGTGACGACCGACGCCGAGGCACTGAGCAATCGCCAGGACCTCGACGTCCTGGTGGAGCTGGCCGGTGGCATCGAGCCGGCGCGCACCCATATCGAGTCCGCCCTGCGCCACGGCGTCTCGGTCGTGACCGCCAACAAGGCCCTAATGGCCGAGAGCGGGACGGCGCTAGCGAAGTTGGCGCACGAGCACGGTGCTGACCTGTTCTACGAGGCTGCGGTCGGTGGTGGCATCCCGATCCTTCGCGCGCTGCGATCGTCGCTCGCCGGCGAGCGGATCAATCGCGTGATGGGCATCGTGAACGGCACCACCAACTTCATCCTCTCCAAGATGACGAGCGAGGGCAGCGACTACGCAGTGGCGCTCGCCGAGGCCCAGGCCCTCGGCTACGCCGAGGCCGATCCGACGGCCGACGTCGAGGCCTACGACGCGGCGGCCAAGGTGCAGATCCTCTCCTCGCTCGCCTTCGGCACCGAGCTCGTCGGCGAGGAGATCTCGCGAGAGGGGATCACCCGGGTCCGTTCGATCGACGTCGAGTTCGCCCGTCGGGCGGGCTACGTCATCAAGCTCCTCGGAGTGGCCGAGCGCGTCGGCGAGTCGGGCATCTCGCGCCGGGTCCACCCCGCGATGGTCCCGGTCGAGCACCCGCTGGCCTCGGTACACGGGGCGATGAACGCGGTCTTCGTCGAGGGAGTGCGCAGCGGACCCCTGATGTGGCTGGGTCAGGGCGCCGGCGGGGAGCCAACGGCGACCGCGGTGCTCGGTGACGTCCTCGACGCCGCTCGCAATCGCGTGAGCGGACGTCACGACGTGCCGTTCACCGTCGACGACACCCTGCACAGCGTGCCGGCCGGCGATCTGTCGAGCGTCTTCTACATCAGCATCGACGTCCTCGACCAGCCGGGCGTGCTCGCCGCGGTCGCGGGCATCTTCGGGAGCAACGGGGTCTCGATCCAGTCAATGGAGCAGTCCGGGTTCGGCGACGAAGCCCGACTGTCCTTCCTCACCCACCTGGCCAAGACGAGCGACGTCGAGACGACGGTCGCGGACCTCGCCCGGCTGGCGTCGGTCGATTCGATCGGCGCCAGCATCCGCGTGATCGACGGAGGTGGCGGGTGATTGGCTGGAACGGGCTCTTGGCGGAGTACGCCCAGTGGTTCGACCTCGACGGCGTGGACGAGATCATCACGCTCCAGGAGGGCAACACGCCGCTCATCCACGCCGACCGACTCTCGGAACGACTCGGGGCCGACGTCTGGCTGAAGTACGAAGGCCTCAACCCGTCGGGCTCGTTCAAGGACCGCGGGATGACGATGGCGATCACGAAGGCCAAGGCCAACGGGGCCCAGACGGTTATCTGCGGCTCGACCGGGAACACCTCGGCATCCGCCGCGGCGTACTCGGGCAAGGCCGGCATGGACTGCGTGGTGCTCGTGCCCGAGGGCAAGATTGCGCTGGGCAAACTGGCCCAGGCCATCGTCTACGGGGCCAAGGTGCTGCAGATCCGGGGCAACTTCGACCAGGCGCTCAACCTGGCGCGCGAGTTGACTCAGCACCTGCCGATCACAATCGTCAATTCGGTAAACCCCGACCGAATCGAGGGCCAGAAGACCGGCGCGTTCGAGATCGTCGACGTGCTGGGCAAGGCCCCCGACATCCTCTCGATCCCCGTCGGCAACGCCGGCAACATCACCGCCTACTGGCGGGGTTTCACGCAGTACCACTTCGCCGGACACTGCAAAACGCTGCCCAAGATGTGGGGCTTCCAAGCCGCGGGCGCCGCCCCAATCGTGCTCGGTCACCCGGTGAAGAACCCCGAGACGATCGCGTCGGCGATCCGGATCGGCAATCCCGCCAGTTGGGTCCCCGCGCTCGAGGTGATCCACGAGTCGCTCGGCGACATCCGTGCGGTCACCGACGACGAGATCCTCGACGCCTACCACTACGTCGCGCGCTACGAGTCGATCTTCTGTGAGCCGGCGTCGGCCGCCTCGGTCGCGGGCCTACTCAAGTATGGGGTGCCGGAGGGATCGACCGTCGTCTGCGTGCTCACCGGGAACGGCCTGAAGGACCCTGATACGGCGGTCGGGACCAGCGACCGGCCCGACGTCGTGGACGCCACCCTGAAGGCGCTCTTGGAGAAACTCTCCTAAAGGTTGACTTCGTCGGCGAGTCGGCTACACTGCTTGATGTCGTCCACGTCTGGCCTTTCCGCCGACGTGAGGAACTCATCCCAGACGGCATTTCTTGATTTTCTTCTCCGCTCGGCTGAACTTTTGCGGGCGGCGAGAAAGGAACCTCCATGGCTGTAAGGCCCTCCCCAGACCGGTCGGATCTCGAGTCGAAGACTCGTGAAGACCTCCAAACCATCGCCAAAGTGAAGGGCGTCGACGTGCCGGCCCGCGCTTCCAAGGCTTCACTCATCGAGGCAATCATGGGCGATCCCGTCCCCGCCTCGGTCTCGACCGTCGCCCAGGACACCGGGGCCCCGTCGTCGAGGGCCGTGCGCTCGCGCCGGACCGTGGCCACTCCGGACGACGACTTCGACGACCTGCTCGGCGAGTTCGTGGCCGACGTCGCCCCGGACGGTCCCGCATCGTCCAACGGCCACGAGTCGTCGACTGGCGAGCCCTCCGGTTCGTCCGTCCCCGCCGTCGCCGAGCGAGCACAGCCGAACCCCCGTCCGTCCAACCAGCCCCGCCAGGACCGCCAGCCCCGCGAGGACCGCCAACCCCGCGAGGACCGCCAGCCCCGTGACTTCGGCAACGACGCCAGTGGCCGCAACCGCCGCAACCGTCGAAATCGCAACGGCCGCGAGCGCTTCGCGGGCGACGCCATGCCCAACGCCGACCAGCCCTACGCCGGCGAGCTCATCGAGATCGAGGGCCTCTTGGACCTGCGCGATGACGGCTATGGCTTCTTGCGCACGAAGAGCTACCACCCCTCACCCAATGACGTCTACGTCTCGATCAACCAGGTCCGGCGCTACCACCTGCGCAAGGGCGACTCGATCGTCGGGGGCTTCCGCCCGGCCGCGTCGAACGAGAAGTACCCGGCGCTGCTGCGCGTCGACAGCGTGGCCGGCATGGACCCCGAGGTCGCCCGCCTGCGCCCGCGCTTCGAGGACCTGACGCCGCTCTTCCCCGACGAGAAGCTGAACCTCGAGACCAATGAGGGCAAGTCCGACCTGACGCCACGCATCGTCGACCTCCTGTCGCCGATCGGCAAGGGCCAGCGCGGGCTCATCGTCTCGCCGCCCAAGGCCGGCAAGACGACGGTGATGAAGCAGATCGCCCAATCGATCGAGGTGAACAACCCTGAGGTGCACCTGATGGTGCTGCTCGTCGACGAGCGCCCCGAGGAAGTGACCGACATGCGTCGCAGCGTGAAGGGCGAGGTCATCTCCTCGACCTTCGACCGTCCGGCCGAGGAGCACACCCACGTGGCCGAGCTCTGCATCGAGCGCGCCAAGCGGCTCGTCGAGCAGGGTCGCGACGTCGTGATCATCCTCGACGGCATCACGCGCCTGGCCCGTGCCTACAACCTGGCCGCGCCCGCGACCGGTCGCATCATGTCCGGTGGCGTCGATTCTGGCGCGCTCTACCCGCCCAAGAAGTTCTTCGGCGCGGCGCGCAACATTGAAGAAGGCGGCTCGCTCACGATCCTCGCCTCGGCGCTCGTCGAGACTGGATCGAAGATGGACGAGGTGATCTTCGAGGAGTTCAAGGGCACCGGCAACATGGAGTTGAAGCTCGACCGTCGTCTGTCCGAGCGTCGCATCTACCCGGCGATCGACGTCAACGCCAGCTCGACGCGCCACGAGGAGCTGCTCTTCAGCCGCGAGGCCCTGGCCCAGGTGTGGAAGCTGCGACGGGTGCTGAACGGACTCGCCTCCGAGGGCCGCGAGGCCGCCGGGCTCGAGCTGTTGATCGACAAACTCAAGACCACCAAGTCCAACGACGAGTTCCTGAACGAGATCGCCCGGGGCCCCGCCTCGACCAGTTGATTTACCTGTAAACTCGTCTTTCGCTACAAGGAGCGCTCATGAAGCCTGATATTCACCCCCAGTACGGCGAAGCGACCGTCAAATGCTCGTGCGGGAACACCTTTACGACGCAGTCGACCAGGCCCGCGATGACCGTGGAACTGTGCAACGAGTGCCACCCGTTCTTCACCGGCAAGCAGAAGCTCGTCGACACCGGAGGACGCGTCGAGCGCTTCCAGCGCCGCTACGCGCAAAAGACCAAGGCGCGCGCTCCCAAGGCCTAGGCCCCCGAGCGCCCACCACCCCTCGTGCGCTCCATTGACGAGACTCTGAACGTCCTCGCCGACGAGCTTCGTCACGTCGAGGCGGCCCTCTCCGAGCCCGACGTGGCGGCGGACCTCAACCGGCTGCGGGACCTCTCGCGCCGTCACAAGGAACTGGCCGAGATCAACCACGCCTGGACCGAGCTGAAGTCCGCCCGTGACGACCTCGCGACGGCGAAGGAGATGTTCAACGAGAGCAGCGGCGACGACCGCGAACTCTGGCGCGACGAGGTGAACACCGCCGAGGCCCGCCTGCCGGACCTCCGGGCGACCTTGGAGACGCTGCTGTTGCCGCGCGACCCCAACGAGGGGCGCAACGTCATCCTCGAGATCCGCGGCGCCGAGGGCGGCGAGGAGGCCAACCTATTCGCCGGCGACCTCGCCCAGATGTACCGCCGCTACGTCGCGCTACGGGGGTGGAAGCTCGAGGTCATCGAAGAGCGCGAGTCCGAGCAGGGCGGCCTCGACGAGGCCATCTACCTCATCAAGGGCGACGACGCGTGGGCCCGTCTCGAGCAAGAAGCCGGAGTCCACCGCGTCCAGCGGGTCCCCGTCACCGAGGCGAAGGGCCGCGTCCACACGTCCTCGGCGACCGTGTCGGTGCTGCCCGAGGCCGCCGAGGTCGACGTCGACCTCAACCCGGGCGACCTCAAGATCGACGTCTATCGCTCCTCGGGCCCCGGCGGACAGAGCGTCAATACGACGGACTCGGCCGTTCGCATCACCCACTTGCCCACGGGCATCGTCGTGGCGATGCAGGATGAGAAGAGCCAGATCCAGAACCGCGCCAAGGCGCTGATCGTCCTGCGCTCGCGGATGCTGAAGGCGGCCCAGGACGCCCAGGCGAGCGAGCAGGGGGACCTCAAGCGTTCCCAGCTCGGCGGTGGCGGACGCAGCGAGAAGATCCGCACCTACAACTTCAAGGAGAACCGGGTAACCGACCACCGGATCAACCTGACGACCTACACGCTCGACACCGTGCTCGCCGGGTACCTCGACCCCTACGTCGACGCGCTGCTCGCTGAGAAGCGCGCGCGCCAACTGGCCGAGAGTGACGGACGCTAACCCCTACCTCATCGCCGAGCTGATCGAGGCCGGCCTCAACCGGCGCGAGGCCCGCTGGCTGCTCGAGGAGTTCGGCGCCGACGACCACGAGTCCCTCGCCGCGCTTCGCCAGGCCGCCCAACGGCGCCTCGCCGGCGAGCCCCTGCAGTACGTGCTCGGGCACTGGCCGTTTCGTTCGCTCGACCTCGACCTCGACTCGCGGGTCCTCATCCCGCGCCCCGAGACCGAGGAGCTGGTCGGCGTCGCCCTAACCGAGCTGGCGCGAGCGCACGTCACCGTTCCGGTGATCGTCGACCTCGGCTGCGGTTCGGGCGCCATCGGGCTCGCTCTGTTGGCCGAGCTGCTCGAGCGCGGCGTCGTCGCCAGCCTTTTCGCACTCGACCAGTCGCCCGACGCGCTGGACGTCGCCCGTCAGAACGCATTGAAGCACGGTCTGCACGCGGTCTCGTTCGTCCAGTCGTCGTGGTTCGAGGCCCTGGACCCGTTGCTGCGTGGTCGCGTCGACCTCGTCGTCGCCAACCCCCCGTACGTCGGGGCCGAAGAATTCGCCTCGCTCGACCCGGTGCTCGGGTACGAGCCCCGCGGTGCCCTGGTCGCGCCCGACACGCCCGCAACCCCCGGATTCGCTGACCTCGAGGTGATCATCGGCCAGTCACTCGCGTGGCTGTCCCCGGGCGGACGACTGGTGTGTGAGCATGGCCACATGCAACGTGAGGCGGTGCTCGACGCGGCCCGGGCCGCTGGCTTCGTCGACGTGGCCGACCTCGACGACATGGCGGGATGGCCCCGGATCCTCGTCGCTCGACGCCCGTGACTGGTCGACTCGACTTCGAGGAGGCGCTCGAAGCGCTCGACGGTGGCGGGGTCGTCGCCGTTGCGACCGACACGGTCTACGGCCTCGCGGCGTCACTGGCCGATCCCCGGGCCGTCGAGCGCCTCTTCGCCCTCAAGCACCGGCCGGCATCGAGCCCGCTGCCGATACTCGTCGACTCAATGCACCAGGTCTCGAGCCTCGGGGTCACGTGGCCCGACGACGGCCGGCGTCTCGCCGAGGCGTTCTGGCCCGGCGCCCTGACGATCGTGGTGCGCGCGCCCTCGGCGCTGGCGCGGCGAGTGGGCAGCGCGACCGACTCGGCGGGCTTTCGGCTTCCCGACGACGTGGTGCTGCGTCGACTCATCGAACGGACCGGTCCGCTCGCGGTCTCGAGCGCGAACGAGCATCGCGAGGCGCCCTGTCGCTCGGCCGACGAGGTGCTCGCGGCCTTCGCTGGGCGGGGCGAGCTCAGCGGCGTCCTGGACGACGGGGAGCGTTCGGGCGAGGCCTCGTCGGTCGTGGACTTGTCGTCGGGACCGTGGCGAATGGTCCGCGTCGGTCCGATCGGCGCCGGGATGATCTCGGGGCTACTCGGCCCCGGGGCCCCCTAGAGCGACCGGGCCGATCGGGCGGAGGTAGCGTCCGGTCATGTTGACGAGCCCGAGAACGCTGGCGCGGCGCTGGCTACTTGGAGGATTCACCCTCATCGCGGCCTCCTCGATCTACAACTTCGTGCACGGAGTCGACTATGGCGTTTTCGACCTCACATTCAGTTCGTCGCTGCAGTTGATCCTCGCGCCAGCGCAGTCTCTCGTCACCTTGTGGGCCTGGCTCTGGCTCTCGAAGGTCGAGGTGACCGGCGACGAGCAGCGTGTGCTGATGCGCAAGGCCTTTTACGGCTTGGCGGTGGCCCACCTCATGGTGGCCGTCTCGATCATCGCGCTAATGAGTGAACTCTGGCCGTCGCCCTTCGCGAACGTGGCGAGCGTCGCCCAGTGGTGGCTGGAGGCGCTCGGGGGCGGCGCCGCGTTCGTTGGATTCGTCCTGATGGCGAAATTGTTCGTCGCACCGGCGGGTCGTCCCGTCGCCACTGACGAGGTTACCTAGGGACCGGGGTCGCCTGCGTCGTCCGTTCGGCCGGGGCCGGATTCGAGCGCACGACCTGGTCGGCGCCGACGGTCCTACGCCGGGTCGCCGCCACCCAGTCGGCGCACCCACGACGCCGGGCGCTTTTCGAGGAACGCGGCCATCCCTTCGCGGGCCTCGTCGCTCGCGAACAGACCGCGCGAGAGCTCCGTCGTCCAGGCGAAGGCTTCCTCGAGGGCCATCGTCGGCACGACGACGCTCAGCCGCTTGGCCGCGGCGATGGCCGCCGGCTCGCCGGCCAGCAGGTCGTTGACGACCGCCCTCACCGCGGCGTCGAGTTCCTCGGCCGCGACCGCCTGATTGATGAGGCCGATACGCGCCGCCTCGACGGCGTCGAACCGGTTGCCGCGCAGGAACGCCGCCTGCGCGTCGCCGAGGCGCATCTTGGGCAGGCAGACGACCGAGATCATCGCCGGCGCGACTCCGACGCGAACCTCGGTGAAGCCGAACATCACCGACTCGAGGGCGACCGAGACGTCCATGACCGCGGCGAGACCGACGCCACCGGCGACGCAGTGGCCCGCAATCCTGCCGACGAAGGGCTTCGGCGAGTTCTTGATCCGCACGAACAGCTCGCTAAGCTCGACGCGGCGTCCCGCGGCCGGCGCCGGCCGCTCATTGAGGTCGGCCCCGGCGCAGAACACGCGGCCGCGATTGGTGACGACGGCGACGCGCACCTCGGGGTCGCGCTCGAGTTCGTCGATCGCCTCTACGAACTCACCGAGCAGTTGTCGGCTGAGGGCGTTGCGACGTTCCTCGTCACCGAGCGTGATCGTGGCCACGCCGTTGGCGATCGTCGATTCAACCAGCGACACGGCCACTCCTCGGCGCGGGTCCCTCGGTTGGTCCGCCGGCGAAGGCCTGGGCTCGGAGCAACCAGTGCCGTGCGAGCTCGCCGGCCTCGAGCAACGTGTCGTCGAGGTGGCGGCGCTGGGTGACGACGTGGCAGAAGTCCTCGGCCCCTCCGCGCACGACGTCGTCGGCGT
>JAYSQJ010000128.1:0-13402 GCA_043721635.1 Acidimicrobiales bacterium
ACCAACTCCTGACCCGTGAAGCAGCCCTTGGTGAACGAGATCGTCGCGGCGACGAACGACGGACCGAAGGAGTGCGGAGTCAGCGACTTAGCGAACTCCGCGGGCCCCGGCACGCCGGCGCGAATCAGGTCGTCAACCGTAATGAAGGGACCCGCGGCGGCGTCAACGAGCTCGAGAGCGCACTTCGTTCGCAGCAGGAACCGGCGCAGTCGCGCCAGCGTAGCGTCGCCCAGGGCGCGCGGCAACGTGAGCACGAAGCCGTCATCGAGCGTGGTCACCTGCACCGACGTGATGACGACGCTGTCGGGCTGGAGGACGAGGGCCCAGAGGCCGCCGTCGGGGACGTGACCGAGGTCCTGGCTTAGCTGGCCCTGGAGGAACTGCTCGCTGTCGGGTCCGCGCACGACGATGCTCGACCACTGGAGGGTCCCCTCGCTCGCCCGGCTCATCGTCTCGTTCATCGACAGTTAGAGTATGCGCCAGCGTGGCGAGTGCGCCCAGAGCGAAGGCCAGTCCATGAGCATGCAGACCGAACTGAACACCATCACGTCGACCCTCAACGAGGTGGCGTCGCGCATCACCGTGCTCGTCGAGACCGAGGGCTCGGCGATGCCTCCCGACACCTACACCGAGCTGGTGGCCGCCGAGCGCACCACCATGGCGCTACTACGCCGACTCAACCGCGTCGCCGGTCGGATCGCCTAGGGCCCACCGGTAACCTGCCCCCATGACCGATTCGTGGCGCTGCGACACCGCCCTGACGCCCGAACGCCGGCTCGACGTACTCAATCTCTTGAACCGCACCGAGTCGTTGCTCGGACGCGAGGCCATCGACGAGGCTCGTCGACGGATCGTGGTCCACGGCTGGCGTGCCGAACACTGGCTGGAGTACCACGGCGACGAGCTCGGTCAGTACGCCATGGTGAACGGCACCGGCCACGTCATGGTCGAGATGTGCGGCGGCGGCGTCGACGAGGACCTGCTGGCGGACCTGCTGGCACTGCACGAGTCACTGGACTGGTGGACGCGGGGACCGCAGGTGCCGGCGCACACCCCGTGCGAGATTGTGCGCACGCTCCAGTTGATGCAGGTGACGCTCCCGGTGGAACCCGTCGACGTGCCGCCCGGCGCCACCTTGCGCAACTTCGAGCCCGGTCGCGACGAGCCCGAGTGGCTCGCGCAGAACAACGCGGCCTTCGCCGACCACCCCGAGCAGGGCGCGTGGCTCCTCGCCGACCTCGACGAGCGGATCCGCGAGCCCTGGTTCGACCCCTCGGGCTTCCTCTTGCTCGAGATTGACAATCGCCTCGCCGCCTCGTGCTGGACCAAGGTGCACGAGTTGCATCCCGACCGCTTCGGCGAGATCTACATCATTTCGGTCCACCCCGACTTTCGGGGCCGCGGTCTCGGGCGCGTGATGGTCACCCAGGGCCTCGAGGTCCTGCGGCGAAAGGGCGTGAGCCGTGCGATGCTCTTCGTCGACCAGTCCAACGCCGGGGCGAAGGCCCTCTACGGCTTCCTCGGATTCCGTGTCGAACGCGACGACCGGCTGGTGCGCTTCTCGCGCTAGTGCCCGACGAGCCGGCCGATGCCGTAGGTCACGACAGCCGCGAACGCGCCGATCACGACCTGGCGCAGCGCCCACTTCACGATGCCGTTGCGAGTGAACCAACCGATCACCCCGCCGACGACCGCAGCCGCCAGA
The DNA here is from genome assembly GCA_043721635.1 of Acidimicrobiales bacterium. GTDB lineage: Bacteria > Actinomycetota > Acidimicrobiia > Acidimicrobiales > RAAP-2 > RAAP-2. The sequence goes on from JAYSQJ010000128.1 coordinate 1,706, forward strand.
CCCGCCAGCACGATTGACCACACGAGCTCGTTGCCGTTAGAGGTGAGGAGCCACGGCAGGAGGGGGACGAAGGCGCCGAGGGAGAACGCGAACAGCGACGACGAGGCTGCGCCCCAGGGCGACCCGGTCGCCGAGGGGTCGATGCCCAGTTCCTCACGGGCGTGGGTGCGCACCGCCAACTCGTGGTCGCTCATCAGGTCGACCGAGAGCCGCAGGGCGAGTTCGGGGTCGACGCCCTGCTTGACGAAGAGGTTGCGCAACTCCTCTTGTTCCTCCGCCGGATGCTCGATGAGCGATTTGCGCTCGACGGCGATCTCGTACTCCAGGAGTTCCTTTTGGGCGCGCATCGAGACGTACTCGCCGCTCGCCATGGAGAAGCCCCCCGCCACGAGGCCGGCGAGGCCGGCGAGCCGCACGACATTGTGGCCGGGATTGGCCCCGGCGAAGCCGAGGATCAGCGACGCATTGGTGACGAGTCCGTCACTCACGCCGAAGATCGCGGCGCGAAACCAGCCGCTCGCGATCTGTCGGTGCTGCTCGGGGTGGACGCCGTCGCTCATAGGTCAATCCTAGGGCCCCACCACGGGCCGAAGCGGCGAAGACCAGTCGTTAGGCTGGTCCCATGACGACACACGTGCAGAGCATCGACGACCTCACTCCGCTCATCGGGACCCACCTCGGGCACTCGGCCTACCGGACCGTTACCCAAGAAGAGGTCAACCTCTTCGCCGACGCCACCGGCGACCACCAGTGGATTCACACCGATCCCGAGCGGGCCAAGGACGGCCCCTTCGGACAGACCATCGCCCACGGCTACCTCACACTCTCGCTGATCCCGGTCCTGCTCGGCGGCGTCATCAAGGTCGACGGCGTCTCGATGGGTGTCAACTACGGCACCAACAAGGTCCGTTTCACCAGTCCGGTGCCCGTGGGGTCCCAGATCCGCGCCGGGGCGACGCTCGCGTCGGTCGAGGCCATCCCCGGCGGAGCCCAGGTCGCCCTCGACGTCGTCGTTGAGGTGAAGGACGCCCCCAAGCCCTCGTGCGTCGCCCAAGTGGTCTACCGCTACTACGCCTAGAGCCGTTGCCCGAGACCCCGCTCCCCCAAGGCGACGAGAAGACCCGCCAGGTCCGCGCCATGTTCGACGCGATCGCCTCACGCTACGAGCTCGTCAACCGGCTGATGACCTTCGGTCTCGACTCTCGCTGGCGTCGACGGGCCGTGGCGGATCTCCGACTGCCGACTTCGAGCGTGGTGCTCGACGTCGCGGCCGGCACCGGTGACTTCACCCGCGAACTGAACCGCCAGGGCCATCACGCCGTCGCAACCGACCTCAGTTTCGGGATGCTCGACGCCGGTCGTGCGATGCCCCAACGGGTCCAGGCGAACGCCGCCGCCCTGCCCTTTCGCAGTGCCGGGTTCGACGGCGTGACGTGCGGCTACGCGCTGCGGAACTTCTCCGACCTCGCAGGGACCTTCGACGAGATGGCGAGGGTGCTACGCCCCGGTGGGCGGATCTCGCTGCTGGAAGTCGCCGAACCCCGCTCCGGGCTCTGGCGGGCCGGCTTTCGCCTCTGGTTCCGGCGCGTCGTGCCGTTCATTGGATCCCTGCTGTCAGACCGCGCGGCGTACCATTACCTGCCCCAGTCGACGGCCTACCTGCCCGAGAGCGACGAGATCGTGGCCATGCTCAATCGCTCGGGCTTCAGCGCCGTCAATCACCGCCGGGTGATGGGCGGGCTCAGCCAGCAGTTCGTCGCGACGAGGGCGCAATGAGGTTCGTCCGCGAGCGCCTCGAACCCCAACTCCTCGACGCGCTGCGCACGCTCGGCGCCCGCGAGGGCTGGCTGCTCGAGACGTCCGACGTGCTGCGCGTCGGCTTCGGCCGCTCGGTCGTGCGCCTCGTGCTCGAAGGGGGCCTCGAGGCCCCCTTCGACGTCCGCTCGGCTCTGGGCGAGCACGAACTGGCCGGCGACGACGGTCCGCCCGGGACGGGCATCGTGGCCTTTGGCGCCTTGCCCTTCGACCGTTCGGCCCCCGCTCAGCTCGACGTGCCCGAGTTCTGCCTCACCCAGACCAGGTCCGGCGAGACTTGGCTCACCCGCTACGAGAAGTCCCGGGGTTGGGCCGAACGGCTCGACGCGGTGCTCCCCCCGGTCCAAGAGACCCAGAGCCTGCGCTCACTGACGCTGCAGCCAACGCCCGAGGAGTACGCGCACAACGTCGCACTCGCCGTCGAGATCCTGCGCACCAAGGAGATCGACAAGGTCGTCCTGGCGCGCGCGGTGCTCGGGTCGGTGCCCGAGCCGATCGACGCGGCCGCGGTCGCCCAGCGCCTGCGCCTGCGCGAGCCGATCTGCGCCATCTACTCGATGCCGACCTCCGACGCTCGACGCTACGTCGGCGCCACCCCCGAGCTGCTCGCACGGCGCACCGGCGCCGAGCTCCGGTGCCACCCGCTCGCCGGCACGATCGCGCTGCCCCCGAACGTGGCCCCCGACGATTACCAGAAGTGGCTGCTCGGCAGCACCAAGAACCTTTTCGAGCACAACGTCCCGGTCAACGAGATCGTCAACGCTCTCGCGAGCGCCTACGACGAAGTCACGGCCGAACCGACGCCGTCAATCGTCTCGCTGCGCACGCTGGCGCACCTCGGCACCTGGATCGACGCCTCGTGCCACGACCCGGCCGCGGCGCCCGACGCGCTCCAAGTGCTGCGCCTCCTACACCCGACGTCGGCCGTCGGCGGCGTGCCGAGGGCGAGCGCCTACGACCTCATCCGCCTCCTGGAGCAGCACGACCGGGGCCACTACGCCGGTCCACTCGGGTGGCTCGACGCAAACGGCGACGGCGAGTGGTGGATCGGCTTTCGCGGGGTGCTGTTGGCCGGTTCGCAGTTCGAGGCCTGGGCCGGCGCGGGCATCGTCAGCGAGTCCGACCCCACCGCCGAACGCGAGGAGACCAAGGCCAAGCTCGCCAGCGTCCTGTCGTCGGTGCTGGTCGACGCCGTTCAGTAGCCGCGGCGACAAGGCCGCGCCAACGCCCACTTCGTCACCAGCGCCAGCGCCTCGACGACGATCGCGCTCGACATCTTGGACTGGCCCCGCTCGCGGTCCGTGAAGGAGATCGGCACCTCGACGATCGAGGCGCCGGCGCGCCGGGCCCGGTAGGTCATCTCGATCTGGAAGCCGTAACCGTCCGCGGTGACGGTCTCGTAGTCGATCCGCTCGAGCGCCGAGGCTGAGTAGACCCGGTACCCCGACGTCGAGTCGGCGACGCGAAGGCCGAGCATGATCGTCGCGTACCGATTGCCGCCGTGCGAGAGCATCCGTCGCGCGAAGGACCACTGGGGGATGTGGCCACCCGGAACGTAGCGCGAGCCGATGACGACGTCGTAATTCCCGGCCGCCGCCAGCAGCGCCGGCAGCGCCCGGGGGTCGTGGGAGAAGTCGCAGTCGATCTCGACGAAGTGGTCGTAGCCTCGCTCGCGGCCCCACGTGAACCCGGCTCGGTAGGCGCCGCCCAGGCCGCTCTTGGCGGCGCGCGTCACCACATCGATCTGGCCGAGCTCACCGGCGATCTTCTCGGCCAGCCGCGCCGTGCCGTCGGGGCTGGCGTCGTCCACGACGAGGATGTCGCAGTGGGGAACCACTTCGCGCAGCGTGCGCAGCATCGACTCGACGTTCAGTATCTCGTCGTACGTGGGCAGGACCACGAGGGTGCGCATCAGTCGATTCTACCGGTCTTCGTCGACGGACCCTAGGGCCCATTACCCCGTTTGATGAGGGCATAGTGACCGCTTAAGGTACTGCTATGCCCGAGGCCGCCAAGCGGAAGCGATTCACGATGCCCCGCGAGGTCCGCATCATCTTGAGCGTGGGGCTCATGGTCTTCGTCTTCGAGTACTTCGTGCTGCCCCAGTTCGCCTCCGCGCGACACTCGCTGCCCCTGCTCGCCTCCCTCAACCCCCTGCTGGTCATCCTCGCGGTGCTCTTGGAGATGGCCGCGATCTACGCCTACGTTGAACTGACGCGCTCGGTGCTCTACCCCCACGCGCCCGGACGCTTCAACCTGCTGCGCGTGAACCTGGCCGGCCTCGCGATCAGCCACGTGGTGCCCGGCGGTACGGCCCCGGCCGGCGCGCTGTCGTACCGGATCTTCTCCGAGCTCGGCGTGCCCAAGGAGACCAGCGCCTTCGGCCTCGCCGTCCAGGGCAGCGGTTCGGCGGTGGTGCTCAACATGATCTTCTGGCTGGCGCTCGTGATCTCGATCCCGCTACGCGGTTTCAACCCGGCTTACGGCTTCGCCGCCCTCGCCGGGGTCTTCCTCCTCGCGGCCTTCTTCGGGACGATTCTCCTGATCACGAGGGGTCAGCGCCAGGCCGCCAACTGGCTCCAGGCCATCGCGCGGCGGATACCGGCCGTCGACCCCGAAAAGACCTCCGCCCTGCTCGCCAAGGTCGCCGACCGCATCACGATGCTCGTCAACAGTCGGCGCACGCTATGGGCGGCCTTCACGTGGGCCTCGCTCAACTGGCTGCTCGACGCGGCCTGCCTGTGGGTCTTCGTCTGGTCCTTCGGCACGACGATGTCACCCATCGACCTGCTCGTCGCCTACGGGCTCGCCAACATCCTCGCCGCGATCCCGATCACGGCCGGCGGCCTCGGCATCATCGAGGGCGTCCTCATAACCACAATCTGGGGCTTCGGCGTGCCCCACAGCCAGGCCATCCTCGCGGTGCTGGCCTACCGGCTGGTCAACTTCTGGATCCCCATCCCCATCGGCGGAGTGTCGTACGCGAGCCTGCAGTGGCGCAGGGAGGGTTCGCTTACGAAAGAACCGGAGAGCGGTCCTTCGCCCGTCGCTTGAACTCACGCTGGGCGGAAAAGTCGTCGACCGACTGCAGGCGGCGCCAACGCCGGTCCGTGCCGAGCACCCACGTGAACAGATCGTCGCGCCAGGTGACCTCGAAGGCCTCGAGCAGGTCGCCCTGCAATGCCTCGTCCTCGATCGGCACGAGCACCTCGACCCGTCGGTCGAGGTTGCGCTCCATCAGGTCGGCCGAGCCCAGGTAGATCGAGTACTGCGACTCGCCCGGCCGTCCGAAGATCAGGATGCGCGAGTGCTCGAGGAACTCTCCGACGAGACTGTGGACCGTGATGTGCTCCGAGAGGCCCGGCACGCCCGGGCGCAGGCAGCAGAGCGTGCGCACCTCGAGGCGGATCTCCACGCCCGCGCAGCTCGCCTCGTAGAGCGCGTCGATGATCGCCGGGTCCGTGAGACCGTTCACCTTCATCAGAATTCGACCCCGGGCCCCGTGGTCGCGCTGGCCGTTGATCAGTTCAATGACCCTCGTGCGGGTCGCCAGTGGGCTCACGATGATCTTCTTGTAGTGGCCAATGCGCGCGAAGCCGGTGAGGTAGTTGAACAACTCCCCGACGTCGTCGGTGATCGCCGCGTCACTGGTCAGCAGTCCGAAGTCCTCGTAGGTGCGCGCCGTCTTGCCGTTGTAGTTGCCCGTCGCGATATGGACGTAACGCGCTGTGGTGTCTCCCTCGCTGCGCAGCACCAGGGCGGTCTTGGAGTGGGTCTTCAGTCCGACGATGCCGTACACGACGTGGACCCCGGCGTCTTCGAGGGCCTTGGCCCATTCGATGTTCGCAGCCTCGTCGAAGCGAGCCTTCAGCTCGACGAGCGCTACCACCTGCTTTCCCCGCTCGGCCGCCTGGATCAGCGACGCGACGATGGGCGAGTCGCCCGACGTCCGATAGAGCGTCTGCTTGATGCCGACGACCTTGGGGTCGGAGGCGGCCTGGGCAATGAACATCTCGACCGAGTCCGTGAAGGACTCGTAGGGGTGGTGCAGCAGGATGTCGCCGTCGCGGATGGCGGCGAAGATGTCCCCGACGTGGTCGCCGTCGAGGAGGCGCCGCGGGGTTACCGGCGACCATCCCTCGCCCTTCAGGTCGGGCCGGTCGATCGAGTAGAGGCTCCAGAGGTCGTGCAGGCCCAGCGGCGCGTCCGTGACGTACACGTTGGACCGGTCGATCTCGAGCTGGTCCACGAGCAGCTCGAGGAACTCACCCGACATGCCGCTCTGGATCTCGACCCGTAGTGCCTCGCCGAATCGACGTCGTCGTAGCTCGACCTCGAGGGCGACGAGCAGGTCGTCGGCCTCGTCTTCGTCGAGGGCCAGGTCAGCGTTGCGCGTGACGCGAAAGAGATCGGCTCGCCCGATGGTCATGCCGCTGAACAACCGGCCCAAGTTGGCCATGATCAACTCCTCGAGGAGGCACCACTGATTGGGGCCGGCCTGCAAGAACCGCGGTAGCGAGTTGGGCACCTTCACGCGCGCGCTGCGCTCTTCGCCGGAGATCTCGTCACGCACGGTGACCGCGACGTTGAGCGACAGATTCGAGATCATCGGGAACGGGTGGCCCGGGTCGACGGCGAGCGGCGTCAGGACCGGGTAGACGTTCTCGTCGAAGTACTTGGTCAGTCGCTCGCACTCAACGTCCTCCAGGTCCGTGAAGGGCACGATGGCGATGCCGCTCTGGGCCAGCTCGGGCAGCAGCACGTCGAGCATGAGTCGGTCCTGGCGCTCGACGAGCGAGAGCACTCGCTCGCGAATGGCTGCCAATTGCTGACGCGGACGGACCCCATCGACCGACGGGGTCTGGACGCCGGCCGCCACCTTGTCGCCGAGGCTGACGACACGGACCTGGAAGAACTCGTCGACCATGTCGGCAAAGATTGCGACGAATTTGCAGCGCTCGAGAATCGGCAACTGGTGGTCGTCGGCGAGGTCGAGCAGGCGAGCACCGAACTCCAGGCGCGACAGCTCGCGTGACGAGAAGCGCTCCGGTCCGAATGAAGTCACGTCAATACTCAAGGCGGCCATTCCCTCTGGTCGGTCAGGTCAATCTATCCATGGTAGGGCTACAGTTGAAACGTGGCGAGACACGCAAAGACCGGGCCCGCCCGCCCCGAGCCCACTCCGGTGAAGAACCCGTCGCCCGGTCGAGGTACCGAACTCGGACTCATGGCGCTGGCGTGGCTCATCGTCGGCGCCTTCTACGTGCTGGCCTCCCTCGGCGCCAAGGGCCACATGCCGGCGCACCTCTGGATCTTCCTCACCGGCATCGTGGCCATCTCGCTCATGATGCACGTCGCGATCCGGCGTCTCGCCCCCCAGGCCTCCCAGGTGCTCTTGCCGATCGCGACGTTGCTGAACGGCGTCGGCTACGTGGAGATCGCCCGGTGGAACCCGGCGTACGCGACCCGTCAGGCCTTCTGGTTCCTCATCAGCGCCATCGGCCTCGTCGTGACCCTCGCCGTCGTGCGCCGCGCGCGCGACCTCGACCGCTACCGCTACCTAACCCTGATGGGCGCGATGGCGCTGCTCCTCATGCCGCTCATCCCCCACTTCGGACAGAACATCAACGGCGCTCGTCTGTGGGTCGTCGTCGGGCCGATCTCCTTCCAGCCTGTCGAAATCGCCAAGATCCTGCTCGTCTTCTTCTTCGCTTCGTACTTTGCCGCCAACCGAGAGCTGCTCTCCACGCCGACGCAACGCCTCGGGGGGCGCAACATCGTGGCGCCGAGGGTTCTGCTGCCGATCCTCTTCGCCTGGGGCATCTCAATGGCGATCGTCGGTGCCGAGAACGACATCGGCTTCGCCCTCTTGCTCTTCGCGCTGTTCATCTCGCTGCTCTGGGTCACGACGGGCCTGAAGACCTACGTGGTGCTCGGTGTGATGCTGTTCGGCGGGGGCTGCCTCGCGGCTGCACAGTTCTTCACCCAAGTCCACTCGCGAGTCTCGTTGTGGCTCAACCCCTGGACCCCCTGCGCGGCCCACCTCAGCTGCCAGCTGGCCCACGGCTGGTACTCGATCGCCGCCGGCGGCGTCACCGGCACCGGGCTCGGGCTCGGCCAATCGGGCGACATCCCCTTTCTCACCTCGGACATGATTTTCGCCGCGGTCGCCGAGGAGCTTGGCTTCCTCGGCGTCATCCTGGTGCTCTGCCTGTTCGCCGCGTTCGTCGGGGAGGGCTTTCGCATCGCCCAGCGTGCTCACTCGGACTACGTGCGCCTGGCCGCGACGGGCCTCTCGGCGCTGATGGGCTTCCAGGCCTTCTTCATCATGGCCGGCGTGCTGCGCATGCTGCCTTTCACCGGCATCACCCTGCCCTTCATGGCCTACGGCGGAAGCTCGCTGGTGGCCAACTACCTGATCGTGGCGCTACTGCTGCGAATCTCGGACGAGAACGCCAGGGAACGACGCGGCGGCGAGATTGTCGCGCTTCAGTTCGACTCTGCGTAGAGAGAAGCGAGGACCTCTTCGGCGCAGAGCACCGGTGCGGGCACGCTCTGGCGAAGAGCGAGGATCAGGCCGTCGCTGGTGCGGCAGTCGAAGATCTCGCGACCGCGCGGCGACATGACGTCGATCTCGGCGTAGTAGACCCCGGCCTCGTTGCGCACGATCCGCACCGCGATGACGTCACACTGCAGGCGCGCCAGCACCGAACTGAACAGCTCGTGGGTGCTCGGGCGACGACCCTCGATACCCGCCAGCGCGCTGTTGAGCGCCGTCGCCTCGGGTAGCGCAATGGGGATCGCCATGTAGCGAAACGGCTCCTCGGCCTCCATCAGGTGCACGAGCGGCGACGCGTCCACCAAATCGAAGAGCACCGACTCGACGATCATCACTCGGAACTCGACGACCGGCTCGCTGCCCACCACGCCGGTCACCTCGTCTACCGGCACGGCGGTCTCGACCAGCGGATCACCGTCCGAGTCGACCAGGGGCCGAGCGGTGGTTGCGGCGGGGGTTGCGGCGACGACGCTCACGGCATCGCGCAACGGCTCGGCTCGGGCTTCACTCTCGTCGGCGGTCGGGGCGTCACTCATTAGGACACCACACTAATTGCCGGTGCGCCTCGACACGGAGAGCACCAGGCCGCCGGCCACGAAGAAGACCAGCGCTGACGAGCCACCGTAACTCAGCAGCGGCAGCGGGATTCCGGTGACGGGCATGATGCCCATCGTCATCCCAATGTTCTCGAAGCAACTGAAGGCGAAGAAGACGAACACCCCGATGCACACCAGCCGTCCCATCATGTCCTTGGACCGGCGTCCAATCACGAACATCCGAAAACCCACGAAGCCCAGCAGCGTCACGATGAGCACCGAGCCGATGAAGCCCAACTGCTCGCCGATGGCGGTGAAGATGAAGTCGGTGCGCTGCTCGGGCACGTAGCCCAACACCGTCTGGAAGCCCTGGAACAGTCCAGCGCCGTGCAGCCCGCCCGCGCCAATTGCCACCTTGGCGTTACTGACCTCGTAGATGAGTTTGGCCAGTTGAGGATCGTTGGAGTTCTGGTTCATGAACGAGATGAACCGGTCGATCTGGTATTTGTGCAGCACCTGGAGAAAGACGCCCGCCACGACCGCGATCGAGCCCACGACCGCGAGGAGCGTCATGAACCTCGGCGGAACACCGGCGATCACCATCATCGCGCCCACCACGAGCACGATGATGATCGTGGTGCCGAGGTCCGGTTCACGGAAGATCAGCAGCATCGGCACCAGGGCCATGACGATGAGTCGCGCGACGTCGTACATGGTGAGGCCCTCGGGACGGCGCTGGCAGAAGGTCGCGATCGCCAGGATAAGGATGGGCACGGCGAACTCACTCGGCTGGATCTGGATGAAGCCCAGACTGTACCAACGCAGGGCGCCGAGCGAGGCCCGTCCGAGCACGAAAACGCCGGCGAGTCCGAACAGACTCATCACGTAGAGCGGCGTCGCGACGATCTCGAGTCTGCGGTAGTCGATCAGCGACGTGATGTACATCGCCACGATGCCGATCGCCACGTACAGGCCCTGGCGCTCGAGGTAGTAGTGCGGGTTGTAGCCGGCGTGCAGCAAGGGCTGGCGCGTGGCGCTATAGATCATGATGACCCCGGTGATGCCGAGCGCCATGAGGCCCCAGCACAGTCCGAGGTCGAGAGAGTCCTTCGAGCGCAGTCGCGTCGTGAGGGCGCTGAGCGTGTCGCTCACGAGATCGCCCGCAGCAGGCTCGCGCCGTCGATCTCCACGTCCCACCACCACCGCATCTGCAGCGCGGCCTGGTAGGCCAGCATCGCCAACCCGTTCTGCGTGCGGCACCCGACTTGCTCGTGCAACGCCAACCACGTCGACGGGGCGGGCACGTAGGTGATGTCCACCGCGACCGTGTCGGGGGCCACGCCCTCGACGAGGACCGCCTCGTCCGGACGTCCCTCGGCCGGCACGGTGTTCACGATCAGGTCGACCGGGCTCGAGGACGCCCATACGTCGTGCACGTTGCCGTAGAGGCCTGTGAGAAAGTCGACGTTGCCCGGCGTGCGACCAAAGACCGTCACCGAGGACACGTCCGCGGCGACGAGGGCGTCGATGATGGCCCGGGCCGCGCCTCCGGCCCCGAGCACGACGACCTGCGCGCCGGCGACGTCGAACGTCAGCTCGCCGGCCAGCGCGTCCAAGAAGCCCCGACCGTCGGTCGAAGCGCCCAGCACCTGGCCGTCGCGCACCAGCATCGAGTTGACCGATCCGGTGCGCGACGCCACCTCGTCCAGCGCGTCGCAGTACTCGACCGCCGCGAACTTGAGGGGCATCGTGATCGACAGCGCGTCGAACCGGTCGCCCAGCAGCGTGCTCAACTGCGCGGCGTCCTCGCGCGCGAGCTCGACTCGCTCGGACGTCCCCTGCAGATTGGCGATCCGCAACCCCTCCTCGTGCAGCGCGGGCGTGACCGAGTGCGAAATGGGCGAACCGGCGACGCCGATGCTCCACCTCATCCGATGCCGTTCGACTGAGCGAGCTTCTCGTTGACGAGCTGCTGGGCGAAGGTGTTGGCGAAGGCCATCGTGCCGTCCTTCTTGATCAGAGTGAAGTACAGCCAGTCCCCCGGCGGCGCGTGCAGGATGGCCGAGAGCGCGATCGTCGACACCGCGCAGATCGGCGTCGGGGTCAGCCCGGGGTAGAGGTACGTGTTGTACGGGGTGTGGAGCTGGAGATCGGCGTGGGTCACGGTACCGCCGTCCTGGCCCAGGTAGTAGAGCACCGTCGAGTCCATCTGCAGGCCGCCGCCGCGCTTCAACCGGTTGAAGATCACTCGGGCCACCCGGGGCATGTTCTTTGGGTAGTAGCCCTCCTTCTCGACGATCGACGTGGCGATCACGAGTTGGTAGGCGTTCAGGCCATGGAGCGTCGTCGTCGGCGTCAGTCCGACCGAGGCGGCCTCGCGCACGAAGCCGTCGACCATGCGCTTGGCCAGCATCGAGGGCGTCGTGCCCGGCGTCACGATGTACTGGCCCGCACCGATCAGGCCCTCAAGCGAGGTGCCCCGGGCGAAGGGGCTCGGGGTCTGCGCGTTCGTCGCCACCCGGGCGAAGGAGTCGGCCCAGGCGTTGCCCATGTAGTTGGCCACGTTGACGGCGACCTCGTGCAGCGTCAGGCCCGGCGTCACGTCGATCACCACGACGTTGGGCGCCGATCCGAGAACGGCCTTCACGTGAGCGAAGGACGAGCCCCGGGCGATCTCGTAGGAGCCGGGCCGCACAACGGGCGCGCCGAAGACCAGCGCGTCGATGCGAAAGGCCAGCGGCGAAGCCAGGACGCCCTTGACGTGCATCTCGGACGCGATGGTCGCGA
>JAYSQJ010000129.1:0-16114 GCA_043721635.1 Acidimicrobiales bacterium
ACCGTGACCGAGTTGCAGCGTCGCCGAGGTGACGAGGTCCGCCCGGGCGAGGGCACTCGTTCGGTAGCCGAATCGCAGCTCGTCGGACGACCACGTGCGCCACGAACCGTCGCTCCAGGTGCGCACGGCGCGAACCGTCGCCGCCATGTCCGATCCGTGGCCCCCGGCGTTCATCACGACGGCTCCCCCGATCGTGCCGGGGACCCCGACGGCCCACTCGAAGCCGACCACGCCCCACGAGGCCAGGCGACGCGACGCGACGGGCAGGTCGAGTCCGGCCCCGGCCTCGACCACCACGATGGCCCCCTCGTCACGCCACGTCAGGTCGGCGAACTCGCCGTCGAGGTGAACGCCGAGGACCTCGTGCTCACCCTCGGCGACGAGGAGATTCGAGCCGTTGCCGAGGGCGCACCAGGCGAGACCGCAACTGAGCATCAACGGCCCTAACTCATCGAGGTCGGCCATCGACGAGAGGGTCACCAGCGCGCGCACGGTGCCGCCGACTCGGTAGGTCGTGCGAGTGCCGAAGGCGGCGTGCTCTCGCACGCGTGGTCCCCCGCGCTCCACCAGCTCTGCGAGCGTCATCCGGGGAGGACTCCGTCGAGCCGCGCGGCGACCGACGCGACGTCGCCCGCTCCGAGCAGCAGGATCACGTCGCTCTGGTCGCGCAGCGTCGAGAGCACCCCGGGTAGGTCGGCCAGCGACGTGCAGTACGAAACGGCCGTCACGCCGCGCGCGCGCACGGCGTCGGCGACGAGCTCGCCGGTGACGCCGTCGGGATTCGGCTCGCCGGCCGCGTAGACGTCGGTGACCACGACCCGCGACGCCGCATCGAAGGCCGGGGCGAAGGCCTCGGCGAGCGCCGTGGTGCGAGTCACCCGATGCGGTTGGAAGACGGCCGTGACGCGTTCGTAGCCCGCGGCCCGCGTGGCGGCGAGGGTCGCCGCAATCTCCCCGGGCAGGTGGGCGTAGTCCTCGTAGACGTCGACACCGCTCCACGAGCCCAGGAGCTGGAAACGTCGCGGGGCCCCCTCGAAGGCCGCCAGGCCGGCCAGCACCGCCGCGCTTGACACGCCCAGTTCGATCGCCAGTACGCCCACCACGGCAGCGTTGGCCACGTTATGCACGCCGGTGACGCGCAACGCGACTTCGAGGTCGACGCCACCACCGCGCAACGAGAACGACGCCGCGCGCCGCGACAACGTCACGTCCGCGACCCCCCAATCGACGCGCTCGCCGGTACCGACCCGCACGACGCCGCGCGCGCACTGAGCAATCACGCGCTCGGCTCCCTCGTCATCGCACCAGACGACCACCGGACCGCTCACCCGATCCACCAGCTTGGTGAACGCCTCGTCGAGGACGCGCAGTGAACCGTAGTGGTCGAGATGGTCGGCCTCGACGTTCAACAGACCGAGGGCGTAGGGTCGCAGCAGCGCGAAGGTGCCGTAGCTCTCGTCCACCTCCAACAGCAGGTCGCCCGCGCCCCAGTGTCCGTTCGGCCCCACCCCGATCACCTCGGCGCCGACCAGCCACGCGTCGTCCGCTCCGGCCGCCCGCATAACCTGAACCATCATCGAGGTCGCCGTGGTCTTGCCGTGGGTGCCGGTGAGCCCGACGATCCGACGCGACTCGCCCAGTTGGGCGAGCGCCTGCGCCCGAGAGAGCATGGTGCAGGCCCGATCCCTCGCCGCCGCCAACTCGACGTTGTCGTCACGAACCGCCGGGGACCACAGCACCACCTCGGCGCCGTCGAGATGGTCGGCGTCGTGACCGACCGATACCACCACCCCCGCGCCTCGAAGCTCCTCGAGCGTCGACGAGTCGACGGCGTCGCTCCCGCTCACGACCGCGCCCATCTCGACGAGGAGTCGCGCGAGGCCGCTCATACCCGCTCCACCGATTCCCACCACGTGGATTCGTGACCCGGCGCGGAGCTCACTCATCGTCCGCTCACCTGGCACACCACCGCGGCGATCGCCGCCGCGGCGTCCGGGCGACCCAGCGACCCGGCGGCCTCGGCCATGTCGGCCAACGTGGAGGGCGTCATCATCGTGTCGAGGTCGCGGGCCAGTCGCGCGCCGGTGCACTCGACGTCGGGCACGATCAATGCTCCGCCCACGTCGACGACCGCCCGGGCATTCCTCATCTGATGGTCCCCTGGTGCACCGGGCAGCGGCACCAGGATTGACGGAATAGCGAGGGCGGTCAGCTCGGCGACCGTCGTGGCGCCGGCTCGACAGACGGCGACGTCGCACACGGCCCAGAGCCGGGCCATATCGGCGAACTCGACGATTCGATAGTCCAGCCCGTGCGGGGTCGTGCGATGCGCGACGACCGATGCGAAGTCCCGTCGCCCGGTCACGTGCAGAACCGTCCGATCGGACCTCGAGTCCCAGCGGGCGACGAGTTCACCCACAGCACCGTTGACCCGCGCCGAACCGAGTGATCCGGTCATCACGACGACGACCTGACGGCCCGGTTCGATCGGCGGATCCATCAGCGCTCGAGCCGCGCGCCGAGCGGTGCTCGAGCGATCCACGGCGGCGACGGTGCCGCGCAGCGGAGCGCCCGTCACCGTCGTGTCGGCGTCGTCCGCGGGCAGGGCGCTGCACCGGCGGGTGGCGAAGCGCGTGAGGAGGCGGTGGACGGCGCCGGGCGCCGCGTCGAGGTTGACGAGGACGAGCGGACGGCGCCAGAGCACGGCCGAGAGCGACACGGCGAACGACGCGTAGCCGCCCACCGACACGACGGCCGAGGGGCGCCAGCGGCCGACCTTGACGAAGGCCACGATCAGCGCCCCGAGCAGGCCGAGCACCGCACCCACGTTGTCGACGATCGCCTCGGGTCGCATTGATCGCCGGATGCCCCGGCCCGCCAGCAACGTCAGCGCGATGCCGTCGGTCGCCAGCAACGCGCCCTCCTGTCCCCGACGGCTCCCCACGAAGCGCAGGTCGCCGGGCGCCACGCCCTCGACCACCAGTTGTTGTGCGATTGCCTGCATCGGGAAGATGTGCCCGCCGGTCCCACCGCCGGTGATGACGATGGGGCCAGCCATCAGCGGTCCCGGCGCGTGACCTGGGCCGCACGCGAGCGCGCCACCGCGCGAGTCGCCGCGCGCCGCTCGGTCCCGGCGCGCGACGTCAGTACCCGGTGCTCGCGGATGGTGACGTCACCAGAACGACTGGTGTCGTGGGCGATGTTGTAGAGCAGGCCCACGGCGGCTAGCTCGGTGATGAGGGCCGTGCCCCCGTAGGAGAAGAACGGTAACGGAATGCCGGTGACGGCCCACCAACCAACGACTGAGGCAATGTTGATGATCGCCTCGACCGCGATCCAGGTGGTGATCCCGACGGCGATGAGTCGGTACCCGTCGTTGGTGCACCGCTGGGCGATGCGCACCGACGCGAGAAGGAACGCCACGAAGAGTCCAATGACCAGCAGGGTGCCGACCAGTCCAAGTTCCTCGCCGATAATCGAGAAGATGAAGTCGGTGTGCGGGTTCGGCAGCAGCCCCCACTTCCCTCGACTCTGGCCGAGCCCGAGGCCGGCGGCTCCTCCGCTTCCGAGGCTGATCCGCGACTGCCATAACTGGTAGCCACTGCCCAGGAGGTGGGAGTTGGGGTGCAGGAAGGAGAAGAATCGCCGCGCGGAGTACGGCTTGTAGACCATGTAGGCGCCGAAGACGACGACGCCCAACAGCGCTATTCGACCGAGCAAGTGGCGCGAGAGCCCACCAACGGCCAACATTGCGAAGGCGATTGCCAGAATCACCGACGAAGTCCCGATGTCGGGCTCGATGACGACTAGCGCGCAACCGAAAGTGACGGGCAGCGTCCGCCACGCCAACCGCCGCCACCGTCCAATTTCGTCGTGGTAGTGCAAGACGACCCACGCCACGAAGACGACCGTCGCCAGCTTGAACAGTTCCGAGGGCTGCAGGTAGATGACGTTCAGGTTGAGCCAGCGCTTGCCGCCGTTGGTGGTGACCCCAATCGCCTTCACCGCGAGCAGCAGGACCAGGCCGAGCGTGATCAGCACCGGCGCGCTCTTCACGAGACGCTCGAGGCGCACGCGCACCATCACGTAGAGCGCGAAGACGCCAAAGCCCAGGAACACGATGTCGTGGATCATGATTGACCAGGTCGAGCCGCCGTTGGCTGCCGCCTGCCCCTCGCTCGCCGAGGCGATCGCGACGGTACCGAAGGTGACGAGCAGCGTCGTGATCAGCAACAGGACCCGACCGTTGGCGCCGCCGCGCGGCATGGGCTGGAGGAGACCACGAACTCGAGGACTCGTCGCCACCTAGACCACCTTCGCGATCTTCAAGAAGTCGCCGTAGAACATGCCGAGACCCAGCATCGCCAGCAGCCCCGCCAGGATCCAGAATCGGACAATTATCGTGAACTCCGGCCAGCCCTTGAGTTCGAAGTGGTGATGGAACGGGGCCATGCGAAAGACGCGCCGCCCAAAGAGGCGAAAGCTGACTACCTGCAAGATCACCGAGGCCGTCTCGGCGACGTAGAGCCCACCGATGATCACGAGCAGCAGGTCGAGGTTCATCAAGAGGCACAGCGCGCCCAGTCCCGTCCCGACCGCGAGCGAGCCGGTGTCGCCCATCATGATCCGTGCGGGCGCCGCGTTCCACCAGAGGAAGCCCAAACAGGCCCCGACCAGTCCCACGGCGACGAGGCCGAGGTCGAGCGATGCGCCGAGGTGGTAGATGTTGAAATGGCGGAACTGCCAGTAGCCGATGATGGAAAGCACGCCGAAGCAGAACGTCGCCGAGCCGGCCGCCAGCCCGTCCAGGCCGTCGGCGAGGTTAACCGCGTTCGACGTCGCGACGATCACGAAGATCGCGAACAGCATCCAGCCGAGGGCGGTCAGATTCCAGCCGGGCAGCGAGAAGCGCGTGAACGAAAGGTTCGTCGAGGTGTGGACCCAGTTGATCGCGGCCACCGCGAAGGCGGCGGCGATCACCAGCTGACCGATTACCTTGCCACGCTTGTTGAGGCCGAGGTTGCGAGCGTTGCGAATGCCGAGGTAGTCATCGAAGAACCCGAGGACCCCCGAGGCGATCGTCACGGCAATCGCGAGCACCCCGGCCCGTGTGAAGACGATCGAGGTCCCAACGTGACCCATCAGGTAGCCCGTGACCGCCGACAGAACAATGATCACGCCACCCATGGTCGGCGTGCCGGCTTTCACGTGGTGGGTCGTGGGCCCGTCCTCGCGAATGCGCTGACCGAGGGAACGTTTGGTCAAGAATCGGATCCATAGCGGCGTGAGTAGCAGTGCGCAAAGGAATCCGACGCCACCGGATTCCATCAGACTCAGCATGGGATCCTCATCGCAACAGCTCCCGGGCGACGGCGCGGTCGTCGAACGCTACGACGGCGTCGCCGACGGTCTGGGTCGTCTCATGACCCTTCCCCGCCAGCACGATCACGTCGCCGGGCGCGGCTCGCTGCACGGCCAGGGCGATCGCGCGGCGCCGATCGCTCTCGTGATAGACCGTCGCGTTGGGGAGGACACCCGACATGATGGAATCAATGATGGCATCTGGCGGCTCCGATCGAGGGTTATCCGAGGTCACAACCGTTATATCGGAGAGGCTGGAGACGACTTCACCCATCTCGGGTCGCTTGGAACGGTCGCGGTCCCCCCCGCATCCAAAGACCGTGATGATCCGACCGAGCGGCACCATGACTCGGATGTCGCCGAGCAGGCGGCGAAGGCCCTCGGGCGTGTGTGCGTAGTCAACGACGACCGTCACGTCATGGCCCCGCACGACCTCGAAGCGACCCGGGACCGATTTTACACTGCCCATCGCCGACGCGATGGCCGCGGTCCCGGCGCCGAGCTCGCCCATGATCGCCATCGCCACTAGCGCATTGTCGATGTTGTAGTCACCGATCAGCGACGTGTTGACCAGATGGTCGCGCCAGAAAAACGTGGAGCCTCGAAGCGAAGTGACGACGTTGGAAGCCTCGGTGCGCGACACTCGGGTGACCGGCAGGGAGGTCAACTCGGCCAGTCGCGCGCCGTAGTCGTCATCGATCCAGATAACTGCTCGCTGGGCGTGCTCCCCGGTGAAGAACTTCGCCTTGGCCGAGAAGTACTGCTCCATCGTCCCGTGGTAGTCAAGATGGTCGTGGCTCAGGTTCGTGAAGGCGGCGATGGTGAAGACCAGCCCCTCGATCCGCTGCTGGTCGATCGCGTGGCTCGAAACTTCCAGGGCCACGATTGAGTGGGGTTGGCGCGGGTCGAAGTCCCTGATGAGCGCCGCCAGGGTTCGGAACAGTTCCGGACCGGCGGGAGTCGTGCGCTCGCTCGTCAACGTCCCGATGTTCGCTCCGTTCCACGAGAGTCCGCGAGCCAGCTCACTCACGAGGGTCGTCACCGTCGTCTTGCCGTTGGTACCGGTCACGCCGACCAACCGGGTCTTGGTCTCGGGGTGGCCGACGATGGTGGCACTGGCGTGAGCGCACAGGGCGCGCAACTGCGAGGCCGGGACCACGACTACCGGCACCTCGAGTGCGACCCGTTCGGCCGCTACCACGCAGACCGCCCCGCGCACGACGGCGTCGCCAACGTAGTGCAGGCCATCTGACCCGATGCCGCGTAACGCGAAGAAGAGCGAACCAGGTATACACAGTCGCGAGTCGGTGTCGACCTGGTTGATCTCGATGGCGCCCGTCGCGACGTCGAGCGTGAGATCGTCGAGGATGTCGCCCAACTGCATCAGGTCACGTCCGATGAGATGCTGGCCCCCGGGCCGGTGAGGGGCTTGACGATCGTGCCGTTGGAGGGGATCCCGTAGTGGTGCAGCGCGTAGGACATCACCGCCTGGAAGATCGGTGCGGCCACCGCCCCACCGAAGATGGTCGTCTGGGGACGCTCGACGACCACGATCATCGACAGCACCGGGGCGTTGGCCGGAGCGAAGCCCACGAAGCTCGCGTTGTAGGACCCGATCAGCAGCTTGTCCTTGCCCGGATAGGGCATCGTCGCGGTACCGGTCTTGCCGGCCACGCTGTAGCCGGGGATGATCGCGTTCGTCCCGGTGCCGGCGAGCACCACCTGCTCGAGCATCTTGATCATGGTCGCGTCGACGCTTGGCGGGAGTGCCTGACGCTGGACGCTGGGCGGGGTCGCCTTGACCGTTCCGTCGGCGTAGACGAAGCCGCGCACCAACTTCGGCTGGACGAGAACGCCGCCGTTGGCGATCGCGTTGTAGGCGTCGAGCAGCTGAATGGGCGGCACCGCGTCGACCTGTCCGATGGGCAGGGCGACCTGGTCGCTCGCGTACCAGTTGGCCGCGTTGACGAGCAGTCCCGATGACTCGCCCGGGAAGTTGACCGAGGTCGTCTGACCGAAGCCCAGACGTTCGACTTGGGCCAGCAGTCCAGCCTCGCCTACGAGCTTGCCGACCTCGTAGGTGCCGATGTTCGACGAGAGGGCGAGGACCTGGGTCGCCGAAAGGCGCTCGGTTCCGTGGTGTTCGGCGTCGTGGAAGTATCGTCCGCCCACTGATACGGAGTACGGGACGTTGAACATCGTCGTCGGGGTGATGAGGCCGGCCTGCAGGGCGGCGGAGAAGGTCACCACCTTGAATACCGAGCCGGGCTCGTAGGTCTGGGAGAACGCGAGGTTGTTGATGGTCTGTTCGATGCCCGGGACGCCAACGCTCTTGCCCCATGCCGGGATCGGACCGAGCACGCCGGCCTTCGTCCTGGTATTGACGAGCGAGGCGTCGGCCAGGATCTCACCGGTCTTCACGTCCATCACGATCGCGACGCCCGAGAGGGCCTGCGTGGCGGCCAGTTGACGTGCGAGGTCCCGCTCGGCCACGTACTGGAGTGAAGTGTCGAGCGTGAGCTCCAGGCCGACACCCGGCTTAGCCTTCTTAAGTACGGTGCTAAAGGAGCTGGGGAGGTTGACGCCCGAGGACGAGACGAACTCGCGGGTGACGCCGGTCTGACCGGCGAGCTGCGTCTGGTACTCGTACTCGAGACCAGCGGACCCGGCTCCGGCCCCGTTCGTCCCGCCCAGCAGCGACGTGGCAATCGGTCCGTTCGGATAACCGCGCACCGACGAGTCCTGCACCACGATGCCTGGGAACACCATCGACGCGAGTTTGCGGCCCGAGGCGAGGTCGAGCTTGTTGTTTAAGACCACGTAGCCGTTGTGCTTCTGTGACAACAGCGCGGTGAGCTTTGCGACGGGCACCCGGACGAGCGCGGACATCGCCCGGGCCTCGCGCGCGGGATGGGTGATCTGCATGTCGTCGGCGATGACCAACGACGTGGGACGCGACACCGCGAGGATCTGGCCGTGCCGATCGTAGATGCCGGCCCGCAGGGCCGTCGTCGTAAGATTCACTCGAACCTGGGCGACGGAGATCCTGGCGTAATGGGCGTGATCGACGATCTGGAGCATGACGAGTCGGGCTCCGAGAGCGACGAAGGCCAGGACGAGGGTCGCCCGCAGCAGGAGCAGCCG
This sequence comes from Acidimicrobiales bacterium, assembly GCA_043721635.1. GTDB lineage: Bacteria > Actinomycetota > Acidimicrobiia > Acidimicrobiales > RAAP-2 > RAAP-2. The sequence continues at coordinate 8,506 of JAYSQJ010000129.1, forward strand.
TCGAGGCCCGCTCGCCCGGCGACGCGTCGAACCGCCCTGGGCGCGGGTTCGGGTATGGGTCGAGGTGTAGTGCTGGGTCACCGAATCGTCCTTGACGTCGCCGGTGCATAACCAATGAACTTCGGTAGCAGCAGAGGCTTGTCAAGTGACGTAGACGTGACTTGCGTCACCGTGAGAGGGTCGACCAGGTGCAGGGCGCCAGCCTGGGTCGCGATCCGACTCGGCGCGGCCATGAGGGTCAGGGATCCGACCTGTTCAGCGTAGGTTGACTGTTCCTGCAGCAACTGACTCTGGAGTCCGTGGAGTTGGATCTGTCGGTTCGCCACCACCATGCTGCCCGCGAGCGACAATGTGAGAGCCACAACGACAATCATCGCCGACTTTCGCATTGCTGACGCGCCACGCCAGGTCGAGGCCACCACCCGGCGACGGGGCGCCACCGCTTCGTGAGAGGGGCGACGCGTGGCCGGACGGGCCTGAGGGCGAGTCGGTCGGCGGGTGTCGACGCGGCGCGGGAAGCTGATAACGGTCATGGCGCCAACTTGCGCGCTATGCGCAGCCTCGCCGAACGGGCTCTCGGATTGGCCGCGATTTCCGTGGCGCTCGCGAGTCGGGCACTGGCCTTGTCGACGGTGATTAGCGCGACGGCGCCGCACACGCAGCCGAGCGCCGGCGGGCAGTGGCATCCTCCCGTGGCCGCCTCGTGCAAGTCGGCCTTCACGACGCGGTCCTCGCCCGAGTGGTACGAGATGACTGCGAGGACGCCCGAAGGCGCGAGCACGTCGAGGGCGGCCTCAAGCCCTTCGACCAACTGCGCCTCCTCGCCGTTCACCGCGATGCGCAGCGTCTGGAAGACTCGCGTCGCGACGTGGCCACGACGCCGTGCCGCCATCGGCACCGCACGTTCCACCGCCTCGGTCAGCTCGTCGGTCGTTTTCGGTTGACGCGCCAAGACTGACTTCGCGATGGAACCGGCAAATCGGTTCTCGCCGTTGGCGCGTAGTTGTCGCACGAATTCGTGCTGGTCGACGTGGCTCAGGAAGTCGGCTGCCGTCTGGCCGCGCGTGGGATCCATGCGCATGTCGAGCGGTGCGTCGGACCGGAAAGAGAAGCCTCGTGTCGGATCGTCCAGCTGGTGCGAAGAGACGCCGAGGTCCATCAGGACCCCGACAATCGGATCTTCCTGCAGGAAGTCCGAGTGGTCGCGCACGACAGCGGCGAGCGTCGCGAAGGTGGCGTCCACGATGCGGGTACGGCCCACGAACGCCCCGAGACGCCCGGCGGCCGCCTCGCGCGCCTCGGGGTCGCGGTCGATACCGAGGATCCGTAGTTGTGGTGCGGCCTCGAGTAGCGCGGCCGCGTGCCCCGCGCCGCCCAACGTGGCGTCGACGACCACCCCAGCCGGCAAGCTGGCGAACAACTCGATGATTTCACTCACGAGCACCGGTGTGTGGTAGTTGTCCTGGGCCATCTGCAGCCTTTCAATCGTCAAGACGGATGAGAGGGCGGAGGAGGTTTCTCTACCCGTCTTGACGATTGCCAGGCTGCGCATGGTCCGCGGCCGGTACTCTTGATTCACTCCTTGCACTAGTTACTGCCTTGTTTGAAGATCTCTTCTGCGGCGTTCACCTGCTCGACGTAGATTCCCGGGTTCCACAACTCGATGTGGTCAAGGGCCCCGACGATCAGCACGTCGCCGACGAGCTGGCCGTAGTCGCGTATCGCCGAGGGGACGGCGAAACGTCCCTGCTTGTCGAATTCAACGTCCGAGGAGTTCGCCGCCCAGTAGCGGACCTGTTGGCGCTCGAGCGCGCCGCCGCTTCGACTTTGCTCCAGGCGCTCGTCGCTCTGACGGGCAAACTCTCCCGGGGTCCACAGCGCGATGCAGCCCTCGGTGTTGGGACTGAGGTGACCACCCCGCTCGAACTCGCCACGAAACTTCGCGGGCAGGATCAGTCGGCCCTTCACGTCCAACGAGTGCTGATACTGACCGACAAACCCGAGCATTACTGTCCTTCCATGGGTTCACCACTTTCCCCCATTTCGTGACACATTACACCACTTAACCCCACATCAACGCAAATCCATCGGCATCTTGGCCGATTCTCGGGTTCGAGACGGCACGGGGCGCCGTTGCGCGCGTGTCGAGTACCCGATGGGGCCGGGGTGGGGCTAGTCGGTCAGGTGGCGGTGGCGCAGTTGCCAGGGCCCGCTCGACTGCACCAGCCCGTCGATGAGGCCGTCGTGATCCCCCGACAAGTCAGCGAGCACATGGTGGTCGAGGGCGGACGCGAGCCCCTCGGGGGCGGACGACAGCATCGAGATCACTTCGTGCGAGGGCGTTGAGTGCACGACCGTCGAGATGAAGATCCCCTCGCGGACGCGCCACTGCGTCAGTCCCACGGCTTTGCGTCCGTCGACGAAGACCTCGCCGGGGCCCCGACCGGCGAAGCACACGAGTCGGTGCGCGGGGTCACCCTCCAATGAGCCGGCGTGGACTGAGACGTCGCCGCCGACGCGACGGGCCAACACCTCACTCCACCAGTGACCAGCGAGGATCGAGCTGGCGTGCGCGTCACTCGACCATCGAGGGTCGCTCGCCGGCAGCCACCAGTCGACCCACAGGTCGCCGGGCTGCAGGTAGACCAGTCCTCCACCGCCCCGTCGTCGCCGCACGGGCGTGTCGCCTACGCGACCGCGGTCGAGTACGTCAATCGACTGGTGGCCGCCCAGCACCAGCGTCGGACGGTCCAGTTCGACGACGAACATCGTGGCCGCGAGGTGGCGCAGCGCCTCGTAGTCGTAGAGATCGGCGACGGCTCCGGTCACGAGGCGCGGGGTAGGTACGGCGCCCACAGCGGATCGGGGTCCGGCACGTGACGCCATCGCCACCAGGGCCCGTCGGGGATCCGGGGCTCGAAATGCATCCGCCAGCCAATCTCCTCGAGAAGTCGGTCGCCCTTTTGCATGTTGTGCCGACGGCAGGCCGCCACCACGTTGGTCCACACGTGTCCGCCCCCCCGACTTCGCGGAACCACGTGGTCGATGGTGTCGGCGTGTTCGAGGCAGTACGCGCACTGGTAGCTGTCGCGCAGCAGGAGCGATCGTCTGGTGAGCGGTGGCGTGCGCACGCGCGACGGCAGCTTCACCATCTCGTGCAGCCGGACGATCGCGGGGATCTCGATGACGATGGTGGCCGAGCGGCACACGCTCGGATTCTCGGAAGTGGCGATCGGTTCGGCTCGGCCGGCGAGCATCAGCACTACTGCTCGTCGCTCGCTCACGAGTTGCAACGGTTCGAAGGTCGCGTTCAACAGCAAAACGCGCCCCATCACCACCAACTACCTTCCGACTCGCTGACGCAGCGACCACGTCGCCGCGTCGACCATCGCCTGGGGCGTGAGCCGCTCTGACGGCGATCCACTGACGGTCGCCATCCGGAAGTCCCAGTACGAGGGATCGGGGAGGGGGAGGAAGGGCGTGTGGCGCCACCAGTCCCGTCGACGAAGTCGCCAACCAGCGCGCAGCAACATTAACGAACTGGACGGATGGCGCAACAGATACGGGCCGAGCCCACGAGACCAGTAACGACTCACGACGAACCGCCACGCCAACCAACCAGCGCCGCTCCCAGCAGGGCTCCATCGACTCCGAGACCGGAGCGACGGATTTCCAGGTGCTGGGAGTAGGGCAACATCGCCACCGCGCGGGCCGCCTTGTTCGCTACCTCGAAGAACTCGTCGCCGAAACCGAGCGCGACCGATCCCGCCACATAGCAGTGGTTGAAGTCCAGTACCGCGGCGAGCGAGCCCACGGCGCGCCCGACCAGCTCGCCGGTGCGCAGTCGGGTGGCCTCGTCCGCTTCGATCGCCGGACGGCCCGTCCGAGCCTCGATTGCCCAACCCGACGCCTCGGCCTCCAGGCAGCCGTAGGATCCGCACGAGCACATGGCGCCGTTGGGCACCACGTTGAGGTGGCCAATGTGCCCAGCGTTACCCGAATCCCCGCACAGCAGTCGGCCGTCGATGACGACACCACCGCCGACTCCGGTCGACACCACCATCGACAGGTACGAGCTCACTCCCCTCGCAGCTCCGAACGCGCCCTCGGCCAGCGCGAGCGCGCGAGCGTCGCCGTCGACGTGCACGTCGAGGTCGAGCGCGTCGCGCAGGCTCTGGCGCAACGGGAAGTCCCTCCACGCGGGGATGTTGAGCGGCGACACCTCTTCGCCGTCCACGGTCATCGGCCCCGCGCACGCGACGCCGACCACGCCGACCACCTCGACGCTCACCCGACGGGCCATCTCGATGATCGCCCCAATGAGGTCGGTCTGGTGTTGCGCGACCAGGATGCGGTCGCGGGCGCCGAGCGTTCCGTCAGGGTGAACGAGGGACCCTTCGACCTTCGTCGCACCTATGTCCAGGGCTAGACACGGGAACGCACGTTGCGCGTCCCCGGCGTCGGTCATTCTCGAGTGCGGCGCTGACGCGACAACCAGTCGCGAAGCGAACTGGTCCGGGGACCGTAGTTCGCGTGGGCGTCGTCGCCCTGGGCAGAACGGGTGATGTCCTGCCAGGACGCACGGCCCAATAGACGAGCATTTCGCTCGATGATCACGGCGGAGACGAACATCAACGCGACTCCCACGAGGCCCAGGAAGACATTCGTCGAGAAGCAGAGGATCAGGATGACGAGTCCGGCCACGAAACCGGCGATGCCCCAGCGCACGCGCCGTCCACCGTGGGCGTAAACGTTGGACTCGCGCACGTTCTTCGCGAATCGGGGATCTTGCTTGGAGAGGGACTCTTCCAGCTCGGCCAAGACTCGCTGCTCATGTTCGGAAAGTGGCATCGCGTCTCCCTTCGATAGATCCTTGGCCCATTGTACCTATTCCCTCGCCAACTTCGCACGTCAGAATGGGAAGTCTGTCGGCTTTCAAGGACCTCGTCGAAGGGGGTCGAGTGAGGAACCAGCCGCTGCGAGTGGCCATGATCTGCTCCGGCAACATCTGTCGCTCGCCCAGGGCCGAGGTCGTGCTGCGCCAAATCGTCGCCGAGGTTCCGCCACTCTCGAGTCGCGTCGACGTCACGAGCGCGGGTGCCGCGAACTGGCACGCCGGCGGCCCGATGCACACCCGCGCCCGGAGCTCGCTCGACCGGGACGACTTCCACATGGCGGGCACCCCGGGCACCTACGCCGGCCGCGACTACCTCAACCGCCATGAAGTCGCGGTGGTGATGACTCGTGAGCGCTTTCACGAAGTGCGCTAGCGCCTAACGAATCGCTCCACCGAGGTCGTCATGCTCCGCAATCTCTTCGAGCCAGGCTGGGACCGGGACGTCGCCGATACGTACTACAGCGGCGGCGGCGCCTTCGACGAGTGCCTCGAGCTCCTCAGTCGAGGAGTTCGGCGTTTGACATCGGGATTTCGTCTGCGATTGGATGAAGACTCGTCCGAAGCGTGACTTCGGGCAGGAAGAGCGACAGGATCACGGCCAGTACGCCGAACGGCAAGGCGTAGCGGTAGACGGTTTGGACCGATCCGGCGATGGCGTGCAGGATGACCGACAGCTCATTGGCCGGCAGGCGGCGCAGGTTCGTCGGTGTCCACAGCGTCGGCGAGAGAATCTGGCGCACGTCGGGATGAGCGGCTACGCCCGCCGCGAGCTGGTGGGGCAACTGGTTCACGTACAGAGCACCGAAGACGGCCGTCCCGAACGAACCGCCGATCGATCGAAAGAAATTCGCCCCCGCCGTCGCGGCACCGAGATCGCTGACGTCGACGGCATTCTGGACCGCGGTGACCAGAATCTGCATCACGAGACCGAGTCCAATGCCGAGCACGGTCATGTAGAGACCCATCATCCACGACGAGGTACTGACGCCAAGGGTTCCCAGAAGGCCGAGCCCGATCGTCATGATCGCCGAGCCGAAGATCGGAAATGGCCGGTAGCGCCAGCCCTTGGATACCAACTGGCCCGTCACGATCGACGCGATGAGGAGCCCCGCCATCATCGGCAACAGCCGTAGTCCGGACATCGTCGGCGAGACGCCGCGCACGAGCTGGAGGTAGAGCGGGAGGAACACCATCGCTCCGAACATGGCGAAGCCCACGACGAAGCCGATCGCCGAGGCCGACGAGAAGACCCGATTCGCGAACAGTCGGGGTGCGAGCACTGGCTCGGGTGATTGACGTTCGATCAAGACGAAGACGACAGCCGTCACGACGCCGATCACGAGAAGCCCGATCGACTCCGCCGAACCCCAGGCGATCGTCGTGCCGCCCAAGGAGGTGAACAAGATGAGAGCCGACGCGGAGATGGTGAGCGCGATGATGCCGGCGTAGTCAATGACGTGCGAAACGCGCCGTCCGGCACTCGGCAGCTTCGCGGCGCAGACGATCAGGGCGAGGATGCCAAAGGGAAGGTTGACGAAGAAGATCCAGCGCCAGGACCAGTTGTCGACGATGACCCCGCCGAGGAGCGGGCCGAGCACGGTCGCCGCCCCGAAGGTCCCTCCGAAGAAACCGGCGTAGCGACCGCGATCGCGCGGAGGGACGAGATCGGCGATCACGGCCTGGGCCCCGACCATCAGCCCCCCGCCGCCCAGTCCCTGGAGCGCGCGAAACAGGATCAGCATGATCATGCTGTGCGCGATGCCGCAGAGCATGCTGCCGACGAGGAAGATGATGATCGCCGCCTGAAAGTAGACCTTGCGACCGTGGAGATCACCGAGCTTGCCCCACAAGGGGGTGCTCACCGTAGACGAGAGGAGGTAGGCCACCACGACCCACGTGATGTGATTTGCCCCGTGCAGGTCGCCAACGATGGTCGGCAACGCCGTCGCCACGATGGTGCTGTCGAGGGCCGCCAGCAGCATGCCCAGCATCAATGCGCCAAATACCCAGTACAACTCCCGCTTGGGAATGGGCGCCGCGAGCTGATTCGCCATTTTCACTCCCACTTTAAAACTCGAGATCGGCGCCGCTGGCGCGCAGTGTTCGAACTCACCCTAGTGGTGGCACCTGAAGTGACCTGCCCCGTGGGGGCTGACCCACGTTGGTGGCGCCGACATCGTCGTGGTTCGATTTCCGCTGAGACCGAGCGAGTCGTCGCGCGAATCGCCGATTACCAATTCGGCGCGACGCCGATCGGACAGCTCACGCCGGTGTCACCGACCCCGCAGTAGCCAATCGGAGTGGCGACCAGGTACTGCTGGTGATTCTCCTCGACCAGATGGCAGGAACCCGCTGAGGCGGCCTCGGTCGGGATCAGTCCGTAACCGGCCGCGCGCAGCCGCTCGGCGAAGATCGCGGTCACCTCGCGCGCGACGTGTTCCGGACGCTCGTCGACGAAGTAGATGGCGCTGCGGTCTGCGGTGCCGACGTCACCGCTCTGGCGGTTGCCCGGTGTGGAATCGTGACACTCGTAGAAGCAACGAAGCACCTCGGCGTAGTGCAACGTCGCCGGATCGAAGACCACCTTCACGGTCGCGTGCGCGGCCGGTCATCCCCGAGCCCACCTCTTGGTACGTCGGGTGCGGGGTGGACCCGCCTTGATAGCTGACGGCCGCCGACACCACACCGTTCAATTCGCAGAACTTCCGCTCC
>JAYSQJ010000130.1:0-7405 GCA_043721635.1 Acidimicrobiales bacterium
TCGAGGGTGCGGATCTCCCCGGCCCCGTCGAGCCCAAAGCGCATGCGCAGGATCTTCTGCTCACGCTCGTCGAGCGGTTGGAGGAGCTTCTCAATCGCCGCGGGCATCATCTTCACTGCGGCGACGTCGAACGGCGACTCGGCCGAGCGGTCCTCGACGACGTCGCCCAGTTCGGCGTCGCCGTCCTCGCGCAGCGGCTCGGACAGCGAGATCGGCTCGGAGCGAAAGCGCAGCGCCTCGATGAGCTTGTCCTCGGGCATCTCGCACTCCTCGCAGAGCTCCTTGATGGTCGGGGGACGGCCGAACTTCAGCTCGAGGCGCGACTGGGCCTTCTGCACGCGAGCGAGCGTGTCACCGGCGTGCACCGGCAGGCGGATCGTGCGCCCGGTGTTGGCGATGCCTCGAGTGATGGCTTGGCGGATCCACCACGTGGCGTAGGTCGAGAACTTGAAGCCCTTGCGCCAGTCGAACTTCTCGACGGCGTGCATCAGTCCGAGGTTGCCCTCCTGGATGAGGTCGAGCAGCGGCAGGCCCGACGCCTGGTACTTCTTGGCGATCGACACGACGAGGCGCAGGTTCGACTGGACGAAGTCCCGTTCGGCCTGGTCGCCCCGGTGCACGGTGCGCTTCAGCGCCAGCTTCTTGCTCGGAGTGATCTTGACCTTCTTGTCGGTCTCGGCGGTCTCCAGCTCGGCCTTGGCCTCGCGGCCCTCCTCGATCGTCTGGGCCAGGCGGACCTCATCATCCTTGGTCAAGAGGGTGTACTGGCCAATGTCCGACAGGTAGAGGCGTACGAGGTCTTCATCATCCCGATCAACGCGATCTTTAGCCATGGCTCTCCCTTGATGCTCCCGACACCGGAAAGTCCGGTACTTCTAGTTATACGGAGGTAGGCAACTTAGCGGGAAAGCCCCAGACTTTCAGCGTTCCCGGCTGCTTCGAGGGTCGTGACCAGGTCCCGGGCGGCCAGCTGCCAGCTCGGATCCTCAATCGGGGACTGGCCTTTGACGCATTCGCCGACGGCGCGAACCTCCCAGACGGTGACGTCCGACGCGCGGTCCACGAGTTCACGCAGCCCCTGGTCGTCGGCCATGGCGCCCCGGGCGTCGAGCAGGCTCACCAAGAGGCGGGGCCCGACGACCATGGCGAATGCGAACATCGCCATCGCCCCGGTCTCGTCGTGTTCGAAGGCGAAGCGCAACACCCCCTCGAGCACCGCCAACGGCTCCACGTCGGACCCGCCGAGGTGCTCGCGGATCCCGAGGGCGAGCGAGCCGAACGCCCTCGCCAGCTCGTGGGACCGGATCACGAAGGTGTCGTTGCTGAGCGTCGGCGCGCCCTGGCCGAACGTCAGGTAGATGGCGTCGAAGCACGCGAGGAGGTGCTCGGCCATCTGGCGATTCGAGGGCGTCACATCGGCTCGGGGCGAAAGGCGTTGGTGATGGGCATCCGACGGTCCCTTCCGAAGGCCTTCTTCGAGATTCGCACGCCCGGGGGCATCTGGCGACGCTTGTACTCGGAGAGGTCGACCAAACGGGTGATCCGGAACACCAGCGCCGGGTCGTGGCCGTCGGCGATCATCTCCTCGGCGGTCGCGTCATCCTCGACGTAGAGCTCGAGCAACGGGTCGAGTTCCTCGTAAGGGGGCAGCGACTGGTCGTCGCGCTGGCCGGGGCGCAGCTCGGCCGACGGTGCCTTCGAAAGCACCGACGACGGGATCGGTTCGGGGTCGCCGTCGCTGGTCGCCACCGCATTGCGGTAGCGGCAGAGCTCGTAGACCAGGGTCTTGGGTACGTCCTTGATCACGGCGAAGCCGCCGGCCGAGTCGCCGTAGAGGGTCGAGTAGCCCGTGGCCATCTCGGACTTGTTGCCGGTCGTGAGCACGATCGCCCCGGTCGCGTTCGAGATCGCCATCAACAGCACGCCGCGGATGCGCGACTGGAGGTTCTCGTCGGTCAGGCCTTCGGGTCCGCCCGCGATCACCTCGGCGAGAATCGATGCGAAGGCCTGGTGGGAGGGCTCGATCGGCAGGGTGGTGAGCTCAATATCGAGCCGGCTGGCCAGTTCCATGGCGTCGGCGATGGAGTGCGAGGACGAGTACCGGCTCGGCATCGCGAAACCGTGCACGGCCCGAGCGCCGACGGCGTCGACGGCGATCGAGGCGACGAGCGACGAGTCGACGCCCCCCGAGAGGCCGAGGATCGCGGTGCGGAAACCGTTCTTTCGCAGGTAGTCGCGGGTACCCATGACCAGTGCCTCATAGATCTCCTCGACCTCCGATGGTGGATCGGCGATGCGGTTGACGTGCAGTGCGGTCAGGCGATCCTCGTCGCGCGCGTAGGTCGTGTCCAGGGGCACGCCGACCGACGACCCGCGGGCCTCGATGTCGCACACCAGGAGCTCTTCGCTGAAGGCCCGGGCGCGGGCGATGACGTCACCCTGCGCGTTGACGACCATGCTCTGACCGTCGAAGACGAGCTCGTCCTGGCCGCCGACCAGATTCACGTAGGCGATCGGGCAATTCGTCTCGAGGGCGCGCTCGCGCAGCATCGCCTCACGGTCGGCCCGACGGCCTCGTGCGTAGGGCGAGGCGTTGGCGACCACGAGCAGCGTGGCCCCGTCACGAGCGAGTTCGGCGGCCGGTCCGTCGCTCGTCCACACGTCCTCGCAGATGAGCATCCCCACCGCGACACCCTTCACGTTGATGATCGTGTGGGGTCCAATCCCGGGGTGGAAGTACCGCTGCTCGTCGAAGACGTCGTAGTTCGGCAGCAATCGCTTCGTCGCGGTCGCGACGACCCCGGCGTCGCCGAGGGCCAGGAGGGCATTGGCGATATGCAGTGGCCCGGTCGGAACGAGGGTCGGCCGGGTGACGTCGCGCCCGTCGCTCGATGGCGCCAACTCGATCCCCCCGAGGCCGTCGCCAACGGCCGTTCCGACCAGCACCGGCGGCACGTTCTGCAGCAGGGCCATCTCAATGAGGGCGACCCGGGTGGCCTCGATGAAGCCCTCCTTCAACAAGAGGTCCTCGGGCGGGTAACCGGTGAGTGAGAGTTCCGGGGTCAGCACGAGGTCGGCGCCCGCCGAGGCGGCCAGGGTGCGAAAACGTCCCAGGGTCTCAACGTTCTGCACGAAACCCCCCACGACCGCGTTCATTTGGGCCAGAGCGAGTCGGAGGACGGGCACGCCCCGAGCCTACCGGCGGGCGTGAGCGACATCGCGAGCAACGTTTCACACGCGGTTAACAAAACTCGACCTTTCGCTCGCGGTGAACCGGCAGACTTGGAGGGACTGCGTGAACGGTCACGACCCTCGAAGGAGCGCCCTTGTCGTATCAGGCTGAGTACATCTGGATTGACGGATCCGAGCCGACCCGAAAGCTGCGGAGCAAGACCAGGATCGTCGCCGACGGAACCGACCTCCCAGTCTGGGGCTTCGACGGCTCGAGCACCAACCAGGCGACCGGTCACTTCTCGGACTGCGTGCTCGGGCCGGTGTGGTCGTGCCCGGACCCGCTGCGCGGCGCACACGACGTGCTCGTGATGTGCGAGGTGCTCAACTCCGACATGACCCCGCACCCGACCAACACCCGGGCCGCGGCGTTCGCGGCGGCCAAGAAGTTCGCCAGCTTCGCGCCAAAGTTCGGCATCGAGCAGGAATACACCTTCTTCAAGGACGGTCGTCCCTTCGGCTGGCCCGAGGTCGGCTTCCCCGCGCCCCAAGGTCCGTACTACTGCGGGGTCGGCGGCTCGAAGATGCCCGGACGTGACATCGTCGAAGCCCACACCCTGGCGTGCATGCGCGCCGGCATCGGTATCGAGGGTACCAACGCCGAGGTGATGATGGGCCAGTGGGAATTTCAGGTCGGCGTGCTCGGCACCGTCGAGGTCGGCGACCAGCTCTGGGTCGCGCGCTGGCTGCTCGAGCGCATCGCCGAGGAGTTCGAGGTCGAGGTCAGCTTCGACGCCAAGCCGGTGAAGGGCGACTGGAACGGCGCCGGCGCGCACACCAACTTCTCCACGAGGCAGATGCGCGCCAACGGTGGCTGGTCGGCGATCATCGCCGGATGCGAGGCGCTCAGCACCCGGGTCCCTGAGCACATTGCCAACTACGGCGACGGGATCGAGGACCGCCTCACCGGCGCCCACGAAACCGCCCACTGGTCGAAGTTCTCCTACGCCGTGTCGGACCGCGGCGCGTCGGTGCGCATCCCTGGCCAGGTGGCCCGCGAAAAGAAGGGCTACCTCGAGGACCGGCGTCCCAACGCCAACGTGGACCCCTACACGGTGGCGCGCCTAATGGTCGACACGATTTGCGGCGCGGCCCGCGCCGCCGCCAAGCCGGCGGCGACGACCGCCACGAAGAAGACGGCGGCGAAGAAGGTCGCCAACAAGGCGCCGGCCAAACGGGTCGCGAAGAAGGCGCCCGCCAAGAAGGCCGCGGCCCGCCGCTAGGAGCGACGGTCATTGGAGAAGGTGCGAGAATGTCCCCTATGCAAAGTCAGGCCCAGTACGTCCTTCGAACCGTGGAAGAGCGGGGCGTTCGCTTCGTCCAACTCTGGTTCACCGACGTCCTCGGGCGCCACAAGGCCTTCCACGTCACGCCGGCCGAGCTCGAGGACGCCCTCGACCAGGGCATGACCTTCGACGGCAGCTCGATCGACGGCTTCTCGCGTGTCCAGGAGTCCGACGTCCTCGCTCGGCCCGATCTCACCACCTTCCAGCTCCTTCCCTGGTACGAGGAGGGCGCCGGGGTCGCGCGCGTCTTCTGCGACATCGTCAACATCGACGGGACCCCCTTCGAGGGCTGCCCCCGCCAGCAGTTGCGCCACGTCCTCGACGACGCGCGCGCCCAGGGCTACACGTTCTTCGTCGCGCCCGAGATCGAGTACTTCTATTTCGAGGACCTCGGCACGACCCTCGCCCCGCGCCCAATCGACCACGGCAGCTACTTCGACCTCCTGCCCGACGACATCGCGAGCCAGCTTCGCCGGCGCACGGTGTTGATGCTCGAGGAGATGGGCATCGGTGTCGAGCACGCCCAACACGAGGACGCCCCCGGCCAGCACGAGATCGACCTGCGCTACACCGACGCACTCACCATGGCCGATACCGTCATGTCGGTGCGCCACGTCGTGAAGGAGCTCGCCCGTCAGTCGGGGGTCTCGGCCAGCTTCATGCCCAAGCCCCTCGCGAATGTCCAGGGATCGGGAATGCACACCCACCTCTCCCTGTGGCGCGACGAGAAGAACGCCTTCATCGGCGACGGACCGCACGGCCTGAGCGAGGTCGCGACCAAGTTCATCGCGGGCCTCGTGCGACACGCGCCCGAGATCACCGCGGTCACCAACCAGTGGGTGAACTCCTACAAGCGCCTCGTGCCCGGCGCCGAAGCCCCGGTCAACGCGAGCTGGGCCCGCTACGACGCCGCGGCGCTGGTGCGCGTCCCCTCGGTCAAGCCCGGTCACATCGACTCGACGCGTATCGAGTTCCGCTCTCCGGATCCGGCCGCCAATCCCTACCTCGCCTTCGCCGTCATCCTGGCGGCGGGGCTGCGCGGCGTGGCCGGTGACTACGAGCTGCCTGCGGAGCGTGAGCCGACCGCACCACTCCCCCAGTCCCTCGCCGAGGCCCTGGACCTGATGGAGCGCTCGTCGCTGCTGCACGAGACCCTCGGAGCCCACCAGGTCGAGTGGTTCCTGCGCAACAAGCGCGCCGAATGGAACGCCTATCGCGGACAGGTCACCCCCTTCGAGCTCGAGCGCTATCTCCCACTGCTATGACGATCGACGTAGTGCTCTGCGTGCCCTCGTGCGAGGGGCCGATCCGCAAGGCATTCGAGGTCACCGGGGTCACCCCGGCGGTGTCCGTGACGGGACGCCTGAACGAGATCGCCGCGCTCGAGCCGGCCGACGGCTTCGCCAGCGCCGTGATCAACGCGGCGGCCTTCCCCTTCACCGAGGCCATGAGCCTCTGTCGCCAGCTGCGCGCCCGGGACCGGGGTGTCGGACCGATCATCCTCCTGGTCGACCACTTCCAGCTCGACGACCTGACGTTCCGCGAGGATCTCTTCGACGACTTCGTCGTGGCCCCCTTCGACGTCAGCGAACTCGCGACGAGGCTGCGCCACCGTCTGCGACGCGCCGGCAACGAGAGCGTGGCCCAGCGCATCGAGCACGGCGGGCTGTCCATGAACCTCGAGACCTACCAGGCCACGATCGCCGGGCGCGTCATGGACCTCACGTACATGGAGTACGAGCTCCTGCGATTCCTCGCCACCAATCCCCACCGGGTCTTCACCCGCGAGACTCTGCTCAGCCGCGTGTGGGGCTACGAGTACTACGGCGGGGCCCGCACCGTGGACGTGCACGTCCGGCGACTCCGGGCGAAACTCGGTGAGGAGCATGCCCACCTGATCCAGACGGTGCGCTCAGTGGGCTACAAGTTTGGCACGTCGCCGAACGAGTACACGACCTAGCCCTCGGGCGAGTGGGCCCAGAGCTCCACTTCGGCGAGCGCGCCGAGCGGCAGCTGGGCGACGGCGACGGTCGACCTCGTGGGACGGGGTGGTTCGAACTCCTCGACCCAGACCTCGTTGCACGGACCGAACTCCTTCATGTCGGTGATGAAGAGAGTGGCCTTGACGACCTGGTCGAAGGTCGCTCCGGCCTCGGCCAACACGCTTCGGGCGTTGGCGAGCGCCTGGCGAAGTTGGTCGGCGGCACCGCCCTCGACCATCGTCGGGCCGTTCGCGCCAGGCACCACGCCGAGCTGACCGGAGATGACGACGAGGTCGCCGGCACGTCGCCAAGGGGAGTAGGGGCCCGCGGGCGTGCTCATTGCGTGACTCTCTTCTTCAGCTGAACGAGTTGCCGCAACCGCACGTACGCGTCGCGTTGGGATTCGTGATGTGGAACCCCGCACCCTGCAATCCGTCGGCGAAGTCCAGGGTCGAACCGGTGAGCAACTCGGCGCTGGCGGCGTCAATGACGACCTTCACGCCCGAGAACTCCCGGGTGATGTCGTCGTCGGCGAACTCCGAATCGAAGAACATGTCGTAGTTGAAGCCCGAACAGCCGCCGGGCTTCACCGAGACGCGCAGCGCGAGGTCCTCGTCGACCCCCTCGGCCGCGATGAGCTCGGCCACCTTCACGATGGCGACGTCGGTCAGCGTGATCGGGCCGGCGTCCTTTTTGGTGAAACTGATGCCGGTGGTGGTCATGTTGGACATGGCGCTCCTTCAAGAGATCTGACCTCCATAGTAGTGACGCGATCGCGTCGTGAACACCTTTATTTTCAGACCGGTAGCGTCGCAGCGTGCGTATTGCTGAACAACTGAGGGAGCGCCTCGGCCAGGTGCTCGACCCCGAACTGGGTGCCTCCATCGTCGAACTCGGCATGGTGGG
>JAYSQJ010000131.1:0-4798 GCA_043721635.1 Acidimicrobiales bacterium
TACCCCCTGCTCATCGCGGCGATTGAAGAGACCTTCTCACGTCGCCGGAGTTGATGATCAATGGATCCTAACGATCTTGCCGGGGCCCCGACGGCGACCCTGGGTTGGGCCCGCGAGGATCACGCCGCCGGTAGATAGTGTCGAACCCGTGGGCCAGACCTCGCACCGAATGATCGCGACGAACGGGATCCAGATGCACGTCGCCGAGCAGGGCGAGGGCCCCCTCGTCGTGCTCTGCCACGGTTTCCCCGAACTCTGGTACTCGTGGCGCCACCAGATTGCCGCGCTGGCCGAAGCGGGCTACCACGTCGTCGTCCCGGACCAACGCGGCTACGGGCGCACCGATCGTCCCGAGGGAGTCGAGGAGTACGACATCGTGCACCTCACGGACGACTTGCTGGGCCTGCTCGACGCCCTGGGTGAGGAGCGGGCCGTCTTCATCGGCCACGACTGGGGCGGCCCGGTCGTATGGCATCTGGCGCAGCGAGCCCCCGCGCGCGTGCGGGCGGTCGGCGCGTTGAGCGTGCCCTTCGTACCCCGCGGCCTGCGCGATCCGATCACCTCGATGAAGGCAACCTTCGGCGACAACTTCTTCTACATCCTCTACTTCCAGGAGCCGGGCGTGGCCGACGCCGACCTGGACCGCGATCCTGAAGACACCCTTCGCCGGGCGCTACGGGCCACCTCGATTCGCGAAACCTCGCGAGGACTGCGGCCGATCCCGCGCGAGGGCACGGGGTGGCGCGAGTGGCTGCCGGAACCGGGCCCCCTGCCCGAGTGGCTGGCCCCGGCCGACCTCGAGTACTACGCCACCGAGTTCAGTCGGACCGGATTCACCGGAGGCCTTAACTGGTACCGGAACATCAGTCGCAACTGGGAGATCACCGCGGACCTCGCCCAGACCAAGGTTGAGATGCCGGCGCTCTTCCTCGCGGGCGCGCAAGACCTGGTCGCCCTCTTCATGTCCGACACCCACATGGACGCGTGGGTTACAGACCTGCGCGTCAGGGTGACGCTGCCCGCCACGGGGCACTGGGTCCAACAGGAGCGCCCCGTTGAGGTCAACGAGGCCCTGCTCTCGTTCCTCGCGTCACTCGATTGACCGGGACCTTCCAGGCGCGCCCTAGCTGAAGAAGTGTCCGGCGTCGCGTGGGCTGCTCGCCGCGGGATCCCGAGACGTGCAAGAGGCCGGTGAGGACCCTGGTGTAGGTGTCGACGATCCACTGGCGTTGGCTCGACGTCGCGTGCTACGAGGTAACGAACGTGGGCCGGGTCACGTTGAGGATCGTCGCGTCGGGGTCGATGAACAGCACCGTGAGGCATCGCCCGTCCTGGATGACCGATCGACGCTGCCCGGACTACGCGCCGAACGCCTCGCCGCTTGAGGCCGGCGAACGTCAAATCAGGTGATCGATCAGTTCGACATCTCAGCACGGGTGCGAAGATGCCCCGGAAGCCCTGGGGGCGGTGAAGCGGCACGAGGTCGCCCACCCCGAGCACCGTCATTTCGGCCCCTCGATCGACTGAACGGAATTTCGGGACACGACGGGCCTACGCTGCTCACAGGTCCAACGGGGGCCGACTTCAAGGGGGGAAACATGGTTTTCGAGCGATTCACGCACGGCCGAAGTCGAAGGGCCGTTCGAAGCTGTCTGTTGGGGACGCTGATCCTCGCCACCGTGGGCGTGGCGTCGGGCACGTTGGCCGCCTCGGCGGGGACGCTACGCTCGTCCGCGCTCGCCGCCGCCGGCACGACGTCGTTGCTCGTCCCCGGCATCACCGGCAGTGGCACGCCCAAGGGGCCCGGCTACATCGACGTGCTCTCTTGGTCGTGGGGGATGCACAACATCGGGTCGCAGGGGAGCTCCTCTGGAGCGGGGCGCGAGTCGTCTGCGCCCAGCGTCAGCGAAATCGTGGTCACGAAGGCGCTCGACAAGTCGTCTCCGCTCCTCTGGAACAAATGCGTCTCGGGAACTCATTTCGTGACGGTGACCCTGTACATGGACCCAGCGCCCTCCTCCGCGGGTGCATCCACGGGCGACGCCATGACGATGACCATGTCAAACGTGAGGATCTCGCGCATCTCGATCGGCAGTGGAGGGGATCGTCCCTCCGAGTCGTTGTCCTTCACCTTCGCGAAGATCAAGGTGGACTACACCCCTCAAGATGGCGCGGCGGTGCACTTCAAGTGGGACCTGAAGTCGAACAAGTCCTTGTAATCGGCCGCTGACCGGTCGGCCGAGAGGCGAGTTGCGGGCTCGACCGACCGACCGGCGGGATTTCTGAGCGTCGCCAACGGGCTTGGTGCCGTGGGGACGCGTCCTCGCCATGGGAAAAAGATCAAGAGCCGGAGTACATCTTTGGGGCCACGTTTCGGCCTCACGGTCGATTCGCCGTCTAAGAACCCTCAATTTACTGGGCTTTCGCGACCTGACACGAAAAGGCCGGACTTCCACTAAAATGGTTTTTTATCCACGACGCCATATTTGACGTCGCCGTTTTGCTAAGCGCCACATTGCGCGCCTCAGCGGCAGGTCCCCTGCTAGCGGACCGCTGGCCCGCGGCAACCCACTGATTCAACGCCACCAAATAGGTGTGCGCAACCAAGCGAGGCTCCCCTGTGCCCAAAATGCACGATCACTTCAAAAACGTAAGAATCCGTTCGAAGGTATGGCCTCGTCTGGCTTTGGCGCTGCTGGTGGTGCCGACGTTCGCTTTGACCCTCCCCTCGTCGGGTGCGGTGCGCCAGGTCGACGACGTCCGGCTCACCGATGGCCTCGGGGTCACCGGTCTCCACCAGTGGCTGCCGACGTCGCACGTGGCGTGGCGCTCGTTACGGCCCGTGGTCCGTTCGGGGGCTGCGGCAACGTCGAACGCGGTCGCGGCCGGACCGCTCGTCGCGCAGACCGTCGCCCTCCCTTTGGCTGTCGTGCCGACGACCGGCTATCTGGTTTCGGTGATCCACCACGCCTTTCCTCCGAGCGCGTGGCACGACGCAGTCGCGGTGGCGTGGTGCGAGTCCAAATTCCACCCCATGGACATCGGCTTCGACAGCAACGGCACGCACGATCGGGGACTGTTCCAGTTGAACGACGGCGGAACGCAGCAGTACTTATTCAAGATGCTCGGACTTGATCCCAACAATTTGGACCTGGGGTTCAATCCTGTGCTGAACGTGCGAGCAGCGGCACTGCTCTTCGCCCGTGACGGCTGGAGCCAGTGGTCGTGCGCCTCGACGCTGAGCTGACGTCGCCCTAGAGGTCGAAGTGCTTGTTCGGTCGGATGACGATCTCGGTGATGTCGACCGACGACGGCTGGCTGACGACGTAGAGGACGGCGTCGGCGACGTCGGAGGGCTTGATGATGAAGTCGCCGAGGACCGCCTGAGCGCTCGCGAGGACGTCGTCGGGTAGACGTTCACCGACCGTGAGCTCGTGCTCGATGCCTGACGCCGCGACTATGCCGGCGAGGATCGCCGGGTCGCTGTAGCGACCGAGGTTCGTCGCGACGAGTCCGGGCATCACCGACGTGATCTGGATGGGGTCGTTGTCCAGTTCTCGGCGCAGAGTGTTCGTGATGACGTTGACGGCGTGCTTGGTAGCGCCGTAGACACCGGAGTCGGGGCTGAGCGCGGCAATCGATGAGACGTTGATGATGTGCCCCGGACTACCCGTCTGGCGCATCGCCCGGACCGCGGCCTGACACCCAACCACGAGTGCGAGGACGTTGGTCTCGAGCATGGTCCGCCAGTTCTCGGCCTCGCCGTCGAGCACCGAGCCGAGGAAGCTGATGCCGGCGTTGTTGACGAAGATGTCGAGGCGTCCGTGCGCCTGCACGGCGCGCTCGACGAGGGCCCGCATCGCTTCGGGGACGCGCACGTCGGCGACGTCCACGGTGGCGCGGCCGCCGGCGGCCTCGATTCGAGCCGCACTCTCCTCCATCGGTGAGCGCGTACGCCCACTGAGAAAGACGTGGGCGCCGGCGTCACCCAGCCGCTCGGCGATGGCCCGTCCGATGCCGCTCGAGGCTCCGGTGACGACGGCGGTCTGGCCGGAAAGATCTGCTTCAGTAGGCATCGTGGCTCCTCAGGATGGGCGAGCGAAGCCTAGACGGCGGCCCGGGAGTTCGCCGGGGCCACGCGGGTCGCTTCGACTCAACTCAGCGCGACGGCCATCTCGTCGCCGATGCGCACGACGGCGTCGATGAATCCGTTGACGTGCTCGAGTGAGGTGCGGCCGTTGATGAAGCACGGTCGCAGTCCGTACTTGCCGTTGACGACGGTGGAACTGGGCAGGTAGGGGGTCTCTTGCACCAGTCGGCGAAAGAGGGTCGCGTTGAAGTGGTCCAGGTCGTCGACGACGTCGGCGCGGTAGCGCAGGCAGCAGATCGAGAGGGTCGGCTCGGCCAGCAACTCCAGCCGTTCGCTCTCGAGGGCACGCGCCGCCACGTGGCGCGCGAGGTCGTTGTCGTGCACGATCCGCGCGACGACGCCGCTGCGGCCGAGCTCGCGCAGGATGCTCCACACGACGACACCCCGGGCCGGTGAGGAGAGTTCGACGCCGAAGTCGGCGTAGGGGACGCCCATTGAGTCGACTGACACACGGATGTCGGCCGGATCGCCGAAGGAGCCCTCGAGGTAGGCCGCGGGTTCTTGGGTGAAGGCCCGGTGCAGGATCGAGCGATCGCGCACGTACGTGGCCGCGATGCCGACCGGTGCGCCGAGCCACTTGTGCGGGTCCACGATCACCGAGTCGGCGAGGTCGAGGCCGTCGTAGAGGGGCCGTACCCGTTCGTCGAG
>JAYSQJ010000132.1:0-1901 GCA_043721635.1 Acidimicrobiales bacterium
CACACCACGTCCGACGACCCGACGAGGTACCGCATCGACGCCGAGGTCGAGGTGTGGAAGCACCGCGACCCCGTGGAGCGGGTGAAGTCGCTGTTGGTGCGTGAGTACCACATCAAGAACGCGGCCTTCGACAAGGTTGCCGCCGAGGCCGACGCTCTCGCGTCCAAGCTACGAGTGGACGTGCTCGCGATGGGCCGCCCCGACCCCATCACGATGTTCGACCACGCGTACGCCGCGCCGCACCCGCTCGTGGACGAGGGGCGCCGCGAGATGGTCGAGCTCGGCATCAGCGCGGGGGCGAGTTGATGGCGACCACGACGATGACGATGGCCAAGGCCCTCAACGAGGGACTTCGTCGCGCGATGGAGAAGGACCCGAAGGTCCTCTTGATGGGCGAGGACATCGGTCGGCTCGGCGGGGTCTTTCGCATCACCGACGGCCTCCAGAAGGACTTCGGCGAGGACCGGGTGATCGACGCGCCGCTCGCGGAGTCGGCGATCGTCGGTACCGCCGTGGGGCTGGCGATCCGTGGGTACCGCACCGTCTGCGAGATCCAGTTCGACGGTTTCGTGTACCCGGCCTTCGACCAGATTGTCTCGCAGGTCGCCAAGCTGCATAAGCGCTCTGACGGCGTCTACACGATGGGTCTGGTGATCCGCCTGCCCTTTCAGGGTGGCATCGGCGCGATCGAGCACCATTCCGAGAGCCCCGAGCCGTACTTCGCCCAGACGGCCGGCCTTCGCGTCGTCTCGTGCGCGACGCCCAACGACGCCTACTGGATGATCCAGCAGTCGATCGAACACGATGACCCGATCATCTTCTGCGAGCCCAAGAGTCGCTACTGGGAGAAGGGTGAGGTGGACATTGACACTGCGCCGCGCGGGCTCTTCGAGGCCGAGGTGCGCCGGGTCGGCACCGACGTCACCGTCGTTGGATACGGCTCGTCGGTGAAGACGATGCTGCGCGCCGCCGACACCGCGGCCGGCGAGGGGATCTCACTGGAGGTCATCGACGCCCGCTCGGTCTCGCCGCTGGACCTCGACACGATGGCGCGCTCCGTCGAGAAGACCGGACGCCTCGTCGTCGTCCAGGAGTCGCCAAATACTGCGTCGGTTGGCTCGGAGATCGTGGCCGAGCTGACCCAGCGCTGCTTCTTCTCGATGAGCGCCCCCGGACTTCGGGTGAGCGGCTACCACGTGCCGTACCCGCCGTCGCGGATCGAGGACGACTTCCGACCGAACGTCGACCGGATCCTCGACGCCGTCGACCGAGTGATGGGATTCGGGAGTTGAGCGAGGCTACGTTCCTACTGCCGGACGTCGGCGAGGGCCTGACCGAGGCCGAGATCGTCGAGTGGAAGGTGCAGGTCGGCGACGTCGTCACACTGAACCAGGCGCTCGTCGACATCGAGACGGCCAAGGCCGTCGTCGAGCTCCCGAGTCCCTACGCGGGCACCGTGGTCACGCTGCACGGCAATGTGGGCGACATCATCGAGGTCCACCAGCCCCTCATCACGTTCGATGTCGGTGGGGACGCGACCGCGCCGGTCGCGACGGCCGGCGCCGCACAATCCGCCCAGGAACCGGCGGTCGGGGAGGGCCGCCAGGCGGTCCTCATCGGCTACGGCGTGGCGAACGAGGAGGCCGTGGTCACCCGTCAGCACCGCCGCGCGGGGATGACGTCAGCCGCTGGGACAGTCCCACCACCACCACCAGCGCCGCCGCCGCCACCAACGCTCGAGGCGATCGCCGTCGGCGCGACGCTGGCCCCGCGCACCACGCCACCCGTGCGCCTCTACGCGAAGCAGCACGGCGTGGATCTCGCCTCGCTTACGGGGTCGGGGCGCGACGGCCTCATCACCCGCGATGACGTCGACCACGCCAGGCAGGGACCGGGAAGCC
>JAYSQJ010000133.1:0-5910 GCA_043721635.1 Acidimicrobiales bacterium
CGCGATTCGTCGAGGATCGATCACGGGAGGTGCCGAGAATAGGCTTTGGCGCATGTCCTTGCGCTCCCGCCACCTGCCACGTCGTTCCTGTCTCTCGACGCCGGGATCGTCGAACCGATTCCTCGCCAAGGCCCCCACCGCGACCGCCGACTTCTCGTTCCTCGACCTCGAGGACTCGGTGGCGCCCAACGAGAAGGTCGCCGCTCGCGCCAAGGTGGTCGACGCCATCCGCAACCTCGACTGGGACGATCGGGTCCTATGCGTGCGCGTCAACGCCTGGGACACTCCGTGGACCTACGGCGACGTGATCGACGTCGTCGGCGGCGCCGGGCCGCGGCTCGACGAGATCATGATGCCCAAGGTCGAGCGCGCCTCCGACGTCGTCGCAATGGACCTGCTCCTCACCCAGGTGGAGCGAAACGCCGGCCTCGAGGTCGGCCATATCGGCATCGAGGCCCAGATCGAGACCGCGCAGGGTCTCATCAACGTCGAGGAGATCTGTGCCGCGTCGGGTCGCCTCGAGTCGATCGTCTTCGGTCCGGCCGACTTCGCCGCCTCCATCGGGATGCCCGTCACGACCATCGACGAGACGATCCACGACGCGCCGTCCAATCCCTTCAGTTACGTCTTCGCGAAGATCCTGATGGCGGGACGGGCGAACGGCCTGCACGTCATCGACGGACCGTTCCTCAAGGTCCGGGACCTCGAGGCGCTTCGTTTCGCCGCGAACATCACCGCCTCGTACGGTTTCGATGGAAAGTGGGCGCTCACCCCGGACCAGGCACTCGTCTTGAACGAGGTCTACTCCCCGAGCCAGGCGCTCTTCGACAAGTCCTTCGACATCCTCGACGCCTACCACGTGGCGACCGAGAAGGACCACACCGGCGCGGTCATGTTCGGCGACGAGATGATCGACGAGGCGTCCGCCAAGATCGCCAATTCCTTCGTGACTCGGGGCCAGCGATCAGGGATGAAGCGCACGGGCACGTAGTCGCGAAGATTTCACGTGTTAATAGGAAACCTTCCTATTAAGGTGATTGCCATGGCGACTGTCACCGCTCCGGGTCCGACCAGGCGTTCGAGGGTCCGCTCGTCGTTCACGCCCAGCGAGTGGCGCAAGCTCTACGGCATGTTCGGACTGATCGCCGTGCTGCACGTGGTTGGTTGGACCCTCTTGATCCTCGCGGCACGGCACCACTACGGCGTCGGCACGAAGTCCGTACTGGGCCTCGGCACGGGTGTCCTCGCGTACACCCTGGGCATGCGACACGCGTTCGACGCCGACCATATAGCGGCGATCGACAACACGACGCGTAAGTTCATGGCCGACGGCAAGCGGCCGATGTCGGTCGGCTTCTTCTTCTCCCTGGGTCATTCGTCGGTGGTCTTCGCCCTCACGGTGCTGCTCGGACTCGGTGCCAAGGCGCTCGGCAGCCAGGTCCGCAACTCAAGTTCGCCGCTGCACCATTACGGCACCCTCGTCGGTACCATCGTCTCGGGCAGCTTCCTCTACCTGATCGCCACGCTCAACCTGATCATCTTGTGGGGGATCGTTCGGCTCTTCGTCCAGATGCGCCAAGGCCGCTTCGACGACTCCGAGCTGGAGAAGCACCTGAACTCCCGGGGTTTCATGATGCGCTTCTTTGGGCCGATCGCCCGTTCAATCGACGCGCCCTGGAAGATGTATCCGCTGGGCGTGCTCTTCGGGCTCGGCTTCGACACCGCGACCGAGGTCGCGTTCCTCGTCCTGGCGGGCACGTCGGTGGCGGCGGGACTGCCGTTCTGGGCGATCCTCAGCCTGCCGATCCTCTTCGCGTCGGGGATGAGCCTGCTCGACACCATCGACGGGTCGTTCATGAACTTCGCCTACGGCTGGGCCTTCTCCAAGCCGGTGCGCAAGGTCTATTACAACATCGCGATCACCGGGCTCAGCGTGTTCGTCGCCTTCTACATCGGCACGCTCGAGTTGCTGCAGGTGCTCCAGAGCCAACTGAACCTGCACGGCGGGCTCTGGAACTACGCCGCGAGCTTCAACATCAACGGCGCCGGCTTCACGATCGTCGGAATCTTCGTGGCCGTGTGGTCCTTCGCGTTGCTCTACTGGAAGTACGGGCGCGTGGAGGAGCGTTGGGAACGGGCCGCCCTTAAGGCCCAGCAGGCCCGTGGCGAGATGCTCGACCTGCACTCGGCGGGCATCACACTGGGCGCCGTGCACCGGCCCTTCACCATCGACGAAGGCGACTAGACCGCCGCGTTGTCGAGGAGTCGGCGCGCGATCACCTTCAGGCAAAGCGTCTCGTCGGCGCCCTCGAAGATCGAGAGCACGCGGGCGTCGACGAAGTAGCGGCTGACCGGGTACTCCTCGGCGTAGCCCATGCCGCCGTGGATCTGCATGGCCTCGCGGGTCACCCACTCCGCGGCCCGACAGACGTAGGCCTTGGCCATCGATGCCTCCATGGCACCGTCGCCGGCGCCCATCAGGCGCGCGACCTCGAGCGAGAACTGGCGGGCGCACTGGATGATCGCGGTCATCGTGCCGAGCTTCACCCGGGTGAGCTCGTAGTCGATGATCGGCCGGCCGAAGACAACGCGACCCCGCGCGTAGTCGAGGGCGGCCTCGTAGGCCGCCTGCATCACGCCAATCGCCCGGGCGGCGGTCTGGATCCGACCGTTCTCGAAGCCGGCCATCTGGAAGTAGAAGCCGTGGCCGAGTCCGTCCTGACCGCCGACCAGGTCCCCGTCGGGCACGAGCCACCGGTCGAAGCTGAGCTCGTAGGAGTGCATACCGCGGTAGCCCAGCGTGTCGATGGGCCGGCCCTCGAGGCGACCGCCGCCCTCCTGGGTGAAGAGGAAGCCGAGGCTGTCGGCCCGGGGTTTCTCGACGAGGAACAGCGACAGTCCGCGATGCGCGGCGCCGCGGTCCGGGTCGGTGCGCGCGAGTAGGACGAGCACGTCAGCGCGCGCCGCGAACGTGCACCACGTCTTGGTTCCGCTGATCAGCCAGCCGCCTTCGGTCGCCGTTGCCGTAGTGTTGATGCCCGCCACGTCGCTGCCGAAATCCGGCTCGGTCACCGCGATGGCGGGGAGGACCTCACCGGAGGCGAGGCGTGGGAGCCAGCGCTCCTTCTGCTCGCGGGTGCCGCCCTTCACCAGGGCTCGCGTCATGATCTCGGGTCTCGTGATGAGCGATCCGCCGATGCCCAGCGCGCCCCACGACAGCTCCTCGGTCGCCACCACCATGCCCAGGTACTCAGCCTCGCCGCCGGTGGCGAAACCGCCGAACTCCTCGGGCACCGACAGGCCGAACCCGCCGAGCTCGGCTAGACCCTCGATGATCGACTCGGGGATGTCGGCGTTGGCGCGGTGCACGTGCTCGGCGTGGGGGCGGACCTGGTCGGTGGCGAAGCGGCGGAACGTGTCGGCGACCATCTCGAAGTCCTCGCCCAGGTGTCTCGGTCCCGGCGTCTCGGCCAGCGTCGACAGGTACGCCGGATCGCGGTAGGTGGCGACGAAGACCGCGAAGGGCTCGTACCAGTCGCTCGCGACGCCCCAGGCCTGCTCTCGCCCGAGGACCCGCGCGGCGAGGTCCGCGAGCGCCAGGGCGAGGAACGCGGCGACGAGGCGCGCCTCGACGTCGCCGCGCGCGGCGTAGGTCATGCACGCCCGGGCGGTCGTGACGGCGCTGGCGGCGTGGGCCAGGTCGTAGGCGAGCGTCTGGTTCTCGTCCACGCCGCCGCGCGAGGCCAGTTCACGCAGCGCGGCGTCGATGACGCTCTGGGCCCGTTCGACGAGTTCCTGCGCGGTGGTGATGTCCAGTGGTGGCATTGACATAGGTGAAATGTATCGGCTCTGGGACCCCGGTGGTCGAGACCTAGGCTGGATGGGTGAACGTAACGATGCTCCTCGCGGATTCGGCCCAGGTGGCCGACGGCAAGCTCTACATCCTGGGCGGCGGCTGGTCGGTGACCGGTCCCGACCCCACGCCCTCGGCGGTCGCGATGAAGGTCGGCGTCGACTGGCACGAGTTCAACGCGAACCACCATTGGGAGCTCTTCCTCGAGGACGCCGACGGACAGCCCGTGCGCTTCGACACCCCCGAGGGCCCTCAGCCGATCGAGGTGCGTGGCGACTTCTCGGCGACCGCCCCCGAAGGGGTGCCCGTCGGCACGCCGGTCGACGTGCCCATTGCCGTCAACTTCGGTCCGATCCCCTTAGAGCCGGGGTCGCGCTTCACGTGGCGCATGGTGATTGACGGGGACTCGCTGCCCGGTGGGACGGTGTCGTTCACGACCCGTCCGCCCGCGGAGGCGCCCGACGAGGCCTAGGTCGCGGCGCTGCATTGATTGGGGCAGACTACGAGCATGAATTATTACGACCGTCCCTTCGGCCGCTACTTCGAGGAGTTCGAGGTCGGCGACGTCTACAAGCACTGGCCCGGCAAGACCATCACCGAGGCGGACGACCACCTCTTTTGCATGATCACGATGAACCACCACCCGCTGCACACCAACGCGTGGTTCGCGCAGCACGAGACGGTCCACCAGCGCAACGTCGTCGTCGGCAACCTCGTCTACTCGCTGGTGCTCGGCATGAGCGTGCCCGACGTCTCGGGCTCGGCCATTGCCAACCTGGAGGTCGAGACGCTGATCCACCGCCACCCGACGTTCCACGGCGACACCATCTACGCCGAGACGCGCGTGCTCGCCACGACCCCGTCGACGTCCAAGGAGGACCGCGGCGTCGTGCTCGTCGAGACGAAGGGCTTCAACCAGGACGGGCTCGAGGTCTGTTACTTCCGGCGAAAGGTGATGGTGTGGAAGCGCGACTTCGCCCCCGCGCGACGCCGTCCGTACGGTGACGGCGTCTGGGAGTAACGACCGCGCCACGTTCCGGCGTGCGCTGCGTCGTGCCTCGTCCCGGTTGAGTCGTCCACTCCCGTGGATCGAGCACCCCGATCCCTGGGCGGTGCTCGTGAGCGAGTGCATGCTCCAACAGACCCAGACGTCGCGCGTCATCGAGCCGTGGCGGCGCTTCGTGGCCGCGTTCCCGACGGCGAGCGCGTGCGCCGACGCGTCGCTGGCTGACGTGCTTCGGCTCTGGGAGGGTCTCGGCTACCACCGACGCGCCAAGGCGCTGCACGAGGCGGCCCGGCTCATCCGTGACGAGTTCGGCGGCGTCGTGCCCTCGGAGGTGCCGGCCCTGCGGTCCCTGCCCGGGGTCGGCGAGTACACCGCGCACGCGGTCGCCTCCTTTTCGTTCGGACGACCGGTCGCGGTACTCGACACCAACGTCGGAAGGGTCCTCGCGCGAGCCGTCGAGAACCGCACGCTCAGTGCGCGCGAAGCGCGCGGCGTCGCCCACGCGCTCCTGCCGCGAAGGGACGTCGCGTCGTTCAACCAGTCGATGCTCGACCTCGGTGCCCAGTTCTGCCGGTCGTCACCGCGGTGCGACGACTGTCCGGTGGCGCGCGTGTGCCGGTGGCGTCTCGAAGGCGGTGCCGACCCCGCGCCGCGCAGCGCCGCCGTGTCGCGTCCGCAAGCGGCCTTCGCGGGATCGGACCGCCAGGTGCGCGGACGCGTGCTCGCGGTGCTTCGCTCGGGCGAGCGCACCGGCGTCGAGTTGAGGGCTCGCCTCGATGACGTTGAGCGCAGGCGGTACACGTCGATCGTGGACGGCCTGGTCGCCGACGGACTCGTCGAACGTCACGGACGTCGGGTTCGACTGGCCGGCGACGGAGTCTCCTCCGACGGTCGACCGGTAGGGTCGTCGAGATGAGCGCACCCGACATCGAGAGGTTCAAGGAGGTGTCGGGTCACTTCGTGACGGGGGTGGTGGTGATCACCGCCTCGTCGCCCGACGGCATGGCCGGCTTCACCTGCCAGACCTTCGGCTCGCTCTCCCTCGACCCAA
>JAYSQJ010000134.1:0-4539 GCA_043721635.1 Acidimicrobiales bacterium
GCCCGGTCCCCGTTGAGTACCCGTACGCACCACCGTACCGATGATGCGCTCCATTTCTTGGTCGTCCCGAGCCATCTTCATCAAATCACTTTTTCGAAGACTGGCGATTTTTGGGCCATACAATCACACGGGGGCCCGGCGGTATAGTTCGCACCAACGACGAGATCCGGGGGTTCGACCATGACCGACGTGGCAGACCGCAAGGCGGGCCAGCGCCGCCTGGTCCTGACGGGACCGCCGACTTTCGACACCCTCGAGGCCGAGCGCCGCCACCGCAAGGAACGTCTCGCGGGGGCGCTGCGCATTTTCGGGCGCCTCGGCTTCTCCGAGGGGGTGGCCGGCCACATCACCGCACGCGACCCCGAGCAACTCGATCACTTCTGGGTCAACCCCTTCGCGATGAACTTCCGCCACGTGAGGGTATCGGACCTAATTCTCGTGAATCATGAGGGCGAGGTCGTCGAGGGCGAGCGGCCCGTCAACCGGGCCGCGTTCGTCATCCACTCGGCCGTGCACGCCGCACGGCCCGACGTGGTCGCCGCGGCCCACGCCCACTCCCTCTACGGCAAGGCCTTCTCGTCGCTGGGCCGCCCCCTCGACCCGATCACCCAGGACGCCTGCGTCTTCTTCGAGGACCACGCGCTCGTCACCGAGGGCGCTGGACGGATCGCCCTCGACGAGGAGGGCGGCCGGGCGATCGCCCGGGGCCTCGGCCAGTGCAAGGCCGCTATCCATCAGAACCACGGGCTGTTCACGGTGGGCCAGACCGTCGACGAGGCGGCGTGGTGGTTCATCACGATGGAGCGGACCTGCCAGGCGCAGTTGATCGCCGAGGCGGCGGGCACACCGATCCACGTCGAGGCCGAGGACGCGCGCTACACGAGGGAACGGACTGGCTTCGCGTCGGCGGGGTGGTTCTCCTTCCAGCCGCTCTGGGACGACATCGTGCGCACCGACCCCGAACTCTTCGACTAAGTCCACCAACCCCGCAGCGATCGAGAGGCTTTCATGAACGGTGCCCACGCGCTGCTCGCCACCCTGCGAGCGAACGGCGTCACGACCTGCTTCGCCAATCCCGGCACCACGGAGATGCACGTGGTCGCGGCCCTCGACGACTTCAGCGACGTGCGAGGGATCCTCTGCCTCTTCGAGGGCGTGGCGACCGGTGCCGCCGACGGCTTCGCCCGGGTGAGCGCCACGCCGGCGGCCACGCTGCTGCACCTGGGCCCGGGACTCGCCAACGGTTGGGCCAACTTGCACAACGCGCGCCGCGCCAGGTCGCCGCTGGTCAACATCGTGGGCGACCACGCGACGTACCACGGCGCGCTTGACGCACCGCTGCAGAGCGACATCGCCTCGGTCGCCTCGGCCCTCGAGGGCTGGGTGGAGCGACCGACCCGAGTCGACGACCTGGCCCACGCAACGGCCCGGGCCGTCCAGGCCGCCTACGGCCCGCCCGGACGGGTCGCGACGCTGATCGTGCCCTCGGACGTCGCCTGGGACGAGCTCTCGAGCTCGCCGACGCGCTGGCCCGTGCTGGCGCGCGGCACCCTCGCCGCGCCCGACGAGGTCGAGCTGCGTCGCGCGCTCGAACTGCTGCGCACCACGCGCGTCGCGCTGATCGTCGGTGGTCCGGCGCTCGACGCCGGGCAGCTCGACCTCGCGGCGCGCATCGCCGCCGCGACGTCGTGCAAGGTCATCGTGGAGACCTTCCCCGCGATCACCGATCGTGGCGCGGGCGTCTACCGACCCGAGGGACTGATCTACTTGAGCGAGTTCGCCATCGCCCAACTGTCCGACCTCGACGCCGTGATCCTCGTCGGCGCGAAGGAGCCGGTCGGCTTCTTCGCCTACGCCGGCGTGGCCAGTCGATTGGCCCCCGATGGCTGCGAGGTCGTCTCGGTCGCCCCGCCCGGCACGGACACCGCGGCGGCGCTCTCGTTCCTCGTCGACGGGCTCGACGCCGCGACGCTCGCGCCCGAACAAGGCGAGCGGGTCAGCGTGCCGTCGGGGGATCTCACGAGCCGCACCCTGGCCGCCGCCATCGGCGCCACCATGCCCGAGGGACTGATCGTCGCCGACGAGTCCACGACCGGCGGACTGCACCTCTCGGGGGCGACGAAGTTCTCACCGCCGCACCGCTGGATGACCCTGACCGGGGGCGCGATCGGAATGGGCCTGCCGGTCGCGCTCGGCGCGGCCGTCGCCAGTGGGAGCCGCGTGTTGGCGGTCCAATCGGACGGCGCGATGATGTACACGCCCCAGGCCCTGTGGACGATGGCCCGCGAGGGCCTCGACGTCACCGTCGTCGCCCTGTCGAACCGCAGCTACGCCGTGCTCGAGATGGAGCTTCGTCGGTTCCACCCCGACCACGAGGGCGCGCCCAGCGCGCGCCTGCTCGAACTCGACCACCCCGCGCTCGACCTCGGCGCACTCGCGACGTCACTCGGCGTGCCGAGCGTGCGCGTGACCACCGCCGACGAGCTGGTCGTGGCGCTGCAGCGCTCCTACGCCACGCCGGGGCCGATGTTCATCGAGGCCCTGCTGCCGCGGGGCATCAACTAGATCGAGAACTCGCCGACGACGGGCGCGTGGTCCGAGGGCTTCTCGCCCTTGCGCGCGTCGCGGTCCACGAAGCTGCTCGTGGCCGTTTCGGCCAGCGCCTGGTCGACGTAGAGCAGATCGATGCGCAGCCCCCACCCACGGTGGAATGAGCCTTGGCGGTAGTCCCACCACGAGTAGCACGGCTCGCTCGGGTGCAGCGCCCGCGTGAGGTCGACGAGGCCGTTCGCCTCGAGGGCGCGTAGCGCCGCGCGCTCGGGTTCGCTGACGTGGGTCGCGCCCTCGAAGAGGGTCGGGTCGTAGCAGTCGAGGTCGGTCGGCGCCACGTTGAAGTCGCCCCCGACGACGATGTGCGTGGCGCGGTCGCGCCGCTCCACGAGGTCGCGCAGCTGCGCGAGCCAGCGGAGCTTGTAGGCGTAGTGAGGGTCGTCGAGGGCGCGGCCGTTGGGGACGTAGCACGAGTAGACGCGCACGCCGCCACAGGTCGCGCCAATGATCCGGGCCTCGGGGTCGTCGTCGGCGAAGCCGCGCTCGACGTCCTCCAGGCCGACTCGCGACAGCACCGCCACACCGTTCCATTGGCCCTGGCCGTAGTGGGCGGCGTCGTAGCCGAGGGCGGCGAGCTCTTGGAACGGGAACTTGGCGTCGGTCTGCTTGGTCTCTTGGATCAGCACCACGTCGGGCCTGCGCTCGAGCAGCCACGCCTCGACGCGGGGCCACCGGGCCGTCAACGAGTTGACGTTCCAGGTGGCGACGATCACGTCGCGTCAGCCAGGATGAAGAGGAGGTCGGATTCGACCGCGACCTGGCCGTGCACCGACGCGACACCGTGGCCCTTGCCGCCGCGCGCCGAGAGCCGGGTCATCTCGCATTCGACCAGGACCTCGTCTCCGGGCAGGACCTGGCGGCGGAAACGGGCGTGTTCGATGCCCCCAAAGAGGGGCAGCCGCCCGGCGTACCGGGGGTCGGCCAGCACCGCCACGGCCCCGCACTGGGCCAGGGACTCGAGCAACAGCACGCCCGGGGTCGTCGGGCGGCCGGGGAAGTGGCCGGGGAAGAACCACTCGTCACCCGTGAGTGTCCACCGGCCGCTCGCGCGCACGCCCGGCTCGATGCTGATCATGGTGTCGAGCAGGAGGAACGGGGGCCGGTGGGGCAACCAGTCGCTGGGGTCCATCGATAGTTCACTCAAAGCAGCGCCAACTCCGCAATCCGTCGTTCCACGTCCACGGTAACCAAGCGGAAGTTCCTCCGGTCGCCGCGCTTCAAGACGTCCCGGGCCCGCGCCGGCGCCGGGTCGCCCAACAGCGTCGTCGGGGCGTAGCACTCGATCAGTTGGCCGTTCTTCAGGGCCACCTTGATGACCGCGCCGTGGGAGGTGAATGCCGTGACCTCGCCCTCGAGCCGGGCACCGAGGCGGTGCGAACTTCGAAACAGCGTGAACTCCGCTTCCGGGTTGACGGGGTGACGTCCCCGTCGCAAGGCGACGGCCGGCTCAGGAACGGGCGGCACGGGGACCGGCGCCGCCGCCGGCGCCTTGGCGGCACGCTTGGCGGGGGCCTTGGGCGCGACCTTCTCCGGCGACCTCTTCTCGGGCGCCTTCTTCTCGGGCGCCTTCTTGGCCGCGGCAACGCGCTTCGAGGCCTTCTTCGCGGTCGGCTCGTCGACCTTCTTGGTCGACGCCTCTTCGCTCTTCGTCGACTTTCGAGCCGCCTTCGCGGGAACCTTCGGCCCCTTCGTCGGGGTCTTCTTCGGCGCCCGTGCGGCCTTCACGGGCGTCAGGGTGGTGCCGATCGCCGGCTTGGCACCGTTGGCCAACGTCACCGAGAGCTTCTTCACCGCGCGGGTTGACTTCGTACCGCGCACGGGCAACCGGGGCGTGAAGACCCAGCCCACGCCGTGGACCGGCTTGCCGCCGATCAATCGACCGGTGTCGAAGAGCCAGGGGTACTCGTCGTGGAACTCCTGGAAGGAGTC
>JAYSQJ010000135.1:0-3300 GCA_043721635.1 Acidimicrobiales bacterium
TCGGCACCACGCCGCGCTCCTTCAGATCGGCGAGGGTCTGGCCCATCATCACGCGCACCGCGACCTCGGCGACCGCGACGCCCGTCGCCTTGGCGACGAAGGGGACGGTTCGACTGGCCCGGGGGTTGGCCTCGAGTACAAAGACCTCTTCGTTCTTCACCGCGTACTGGACGTTGATGAGGCCGACGACAGAGAGTGCCGCGGCAATCCGCACGGTGTGCTCGTGCAAGACGGCGACGACGCTCTCGCTGAGCGTCTGGGGGGGCAGCGCGCAGGCGGAGTCGCCGGAGTGCACCCCGGCCTCCTCCACGTGCTCCATCACGCCGGCGACAAAGACGTCGCCCGTGGCGTCGCGCACCGCGTCCACGTCGACCTCGATTGCGTCCTCGAGAAAGCTGTCGATGAGGATGGGCCGATTAGCGGCGACGCCGCCCTCGCGCGCCAGGGAGCCGTGCAGACTCGTCAGGTCCTCCATCACGCGGACCAGTGAGGCGTCGTCGTAGACGATCTCCATCGCCCGTCCGCCGAGCACGTAGCTCGGCCGCACCACCACCGGGTAGCCAATACGCTTCACGATCACCCGCGCCTCGGCGAGGTTCGTGGCCACGTCGCCGGGAGGTTGACGCAGTCCCAGCGAGTGGCAGATCGCCGACCAGCGCTCACGGTCCTCGGCGGCGTCGATGGACGTCACGGGCGTGCCGAGCACCAGGCCCGGGTCGAGGGAGTGCGAGAGCTTGAGCGGCGTCTGGCCGCCGAGTGACACGATGACGCCAACGACTCGCGCGCCATCGACGCACGCGGCCTGCTCGGCGAGGATCACCTCAGCCACGTCGTGGGGGGTCAGCGGCTCGAAGTAGAGGCGATCTGACGTCGAGTAGTCGGTCGACACGGTCTCGGGGTTGCAATTGATCATGACCGTCTCGTAGCCCATCTCGCGCAGCGCCATCGAGGCGTGCACGCAGCAGTAGTCGAACTCGATCCCCTGGCCGATCCGATTCGGCCCCGAGCCGAGGATGATCACCCGGTCGCGCGCCGACTCGAGCACCTCGGACGTATCCTCGTAGGTGCTGTAGTGGTACGGCGTCGCCGCCTCGAACTCGGCCGAGCAGGTGTCGACAGTCTTGAACGTCGTGGGCACCCCGGCGTCTCGGCGAAGTCGTGTCACCTCGTCGTCACTGGTGCCGGCCAGTTCGGCGATCTGGGGGTCGGAGAAGCCCCACTGCTTGTAGCGACGCCATCCGCGCCCGTCGAGCGACGAGAGGTCGACGCCACCGCGCAGCTCGCGCTCGCGCTCGATGATACCGACCAGCTGGTGCACGAACCAGGGGTCGATTCGGGTGCGCTCGGTGACCTCCTCGATCGAGGCGCCCCGCCACAGCACCTCGTGAAGGGCGAACAGCCGCTGGGGCGTTGCGACCTCGCAGTGGCGCCAGAGCGCGGCGAGGTCGAGGTCGGCGAACTCGGTAGCGACGCCCGGGGCGAAACCGGCCCGACCTTGCTCGAGCGAGCGGATCGCCTTTTGCAGCGACTCGGCAAAGTTGCGCCCGATTGCCATGACCTCGCCCACTGACTGCATCCGGGTGCCCAACTCGGGCGTCGACCCGGGCAGCTTCTCGAAGGCCCACCGCGGGATCTTCGTGACCACGTAGTCAATGACCGGCTCGAAACTAGCGGGCGTGACCCGCGTGATGTCGTTCTGGATCTCGTTCAAGGTGTAGCCGACGGCGAGACGCGCCGCGATCTTGGCGATGGGAAAACCGGTGGCCTTACTCGCCAGCGCGCTCGAGCGACTGACCCGGGGGTTCATCTCGATCACCAAACGTTCGCCATCGACCGGATTGACGGCGAACTGGACGTTGGACCCGCCCGTCTCGACGCCGACCCGTCGCAGCACCGCGAATGCGTCGTCGCGCATTCCCTGGAACTCCACGTCCGAGAGCGTCTGGGCCGGCGCCACGGTGATGGAGTCGCCGGTGTGCACGCCCATCGGATCGAAGTTCTCGATGCTGCAGATGACGACGCAGTTGTCGGCCGCGTCACGCATCACTTCGAGTTCGTACTCCTTCCATCCCGCGATCGACTTCTCCACGAGGATCTCGTGGATCGGCGACGCGGCGATGCCCTCGCCCGCCAAGCGCCGGAGCGACGCTACGTCGTGCGCGATGCCCGTGCCGGCGCCACCGAGGATGTAGCTGGGCCGAACGATGATCGGCCAACCGATGCGCTCGGCAATCGCGGCGGCGTCGTCGACGTTGCGTGCGAACCCCGACTCGGGCACCGCGAGGCCGATGTCGGCCATCGCCGCCTTGAACAGCTCACGGTCCTCGGCGGTCGAGATCGACTCGGGGCGCGCGCCGATAACCTCGACGCCGAGACGCTCCAGCACGCCGGCCGCAACGAGTTCCATCGTGAGGTTGAGCGCGGTCTGGCCGCCGAGCGTCGGCAGCAGGGCGTCGGGACGCTCGCGCTCGATGATGTCGGCGAGCACACCGACGTCGAGCGGCTCGACGTAGGTGACGTCGGCGGTGACGGGGTCGGTCATGATCGTCGCGGGATTGGAGTTGACAAGGATGACTCGAAATCCATCGGCGCGAAGCGCCTGGCAGGCCTGGGTCCCGGAGTAGTCGAACTCGCAGGCCTGGCCGATGACGATCGGCCCCGAGCCGATGACCATGATCGAGTGGATGTCGGTGCGACGGGGCATCAGGCGCCTTCCAGGGCGCCACGGCGCAGCAACGATTCGAAGCGCTCGAACAGGTAGCGCGCGTCGTGGGGGCCCGGCCCGGCCTCGGGGTGATACTGGACCGAGAAGCAGCGGTCCCGCGGTGATGAGACCCCTTCGATGACGCCGTCGTTCAAGTTGACATGGCTCACGACACCGCGGGACAGCGAACCGGGGGTGACGGCGTAATTGTGGTTCTGCGCCGTGATCTCGATCCGTCCCGTCGCGAGATCCTGCACCGGGTGGTTGGAACCGTGGTGGCCGAAGGGCAGCTTGAGGGTCGTTCCCCCGAGGGCGCTCGCCAGTAGCTGGTGGCCGAGGCAGATGCCGAAGATGGGCACCTCACCGAGCAGGTCAGCGATCACCGCGACGTTCGCGCCGAGCGCGGCCGGGTCGCCCGGACCGTTGGAGAGGAAGACGCCGTCGGGGCGCAGGGTGCGCACGTCGTTGGCCGACGTGCCGGAGGGCACAACCGTGACACGGAACCGCTGGGCCAACTGGCGCACCAT
This sequence comes from Acidimicrobiales bacterium, assembly GCA_043721635.1. GTDB lineage: Bacteria > Actinomycetota > Acidimicrobiia > Acidimicrobiales > RAAP-2 > RAAP-2. The sequence continues at coordinate 3,232 of JAYSQJ010000135.1, forward strand.
CGTCGTCTTGATGCCGTAATCGAGGGCCACGACGTGCAGGTCGCCGTCACCGCGCTCGTAGGGTTCGTC